>JASFHE010000415.1:0-6146 GCA_050123415.1 Desulfobacteraceae bacterium
AAGCTATGAGACTTATGGGTAATAATAAGGGGGTGCGGGAGGGACGCTCAGTGATGGGCGTTCCTATCCAGATGGAAGCATCCCCCTTTTATGGAATGAATTCCTTTGGCCAATTCAAAATAGCATGCAATTACTTTTTTGCTATTTGTTTCCATGATTACTGTCCGTACTTTTCAATACGCAATAATCAAGATCAAAAACCTGTCGGGTTTTTAAAATTCTTATCAAGAAAGCTGCCTTCAATATTATTCGCCATTTCTACAAATCTGTTGGTTGGCATTGAAAATAAAATCATATCTTCGGGGACAAAATTTCTGGCCATCGTATCCATTAGCCCAATAATACATTTTGGATTTTCTTGAAATTTTTCATGATAGGGAGTTGTAAAGATAGACTGACAACCTGAAGCATCAGGTATCAATACATTGTCCGTATTTGCCATCCTATCGTAACTTGACAGGGTTACCAGCTTTGCCAGGCTGGTCATATTTGCCGGGAAAAGATTAGCAACCTCAATCTCTCTGCTATCATCAATATTCTCGAGTTTTTCCATGTACAGATATTTGCCTTTTGGCGGGTGAATAAGGGTTGCTGACCACCTGGTATATGCTTTTGAAATTTCAATATCCTTACAAAATCTTTCTATTTCAGCGAGAAAAACACCTCCATCATCCTCAAGTTCAGTAAAACCAAAGTATTCTGCAGGACCTGTGCAGGCTCTATCATTATCATCCGAGAACCGGATTTTTTTATTTTTTTTCATCATCATCTTCAGATACATGAACATACATACCCATTTATCCTTTCTAAAAATAAATGAATCTTCCATTTCCTCAGAAGAAAAGTACCAGCCAACAGCAGGATAATTAAAAGATAATACTTCTGAAAATTTCCTCAGACTTTCTTTTACCAGTTCTGATTTCATTATTAACTTCATACAATTCGATCAAGCCCTGATTTGCTTCTTTTTGCTTAACCCAAAAATGTAGCCAAGTATATAGCATGGTATTGCACCTGCTATTGCACCTCCGATGATTCCGATTCCTATTGAAAGAAGAGTCCTAAGTGCTACTCCAACAGTGTTATTAATATCGTATATAGTTGAAACTATAAATGCTACTATTAATAATCCAATAACTGTTGGAGTGAAAAGCAGGAGCAATACTGTTAAGGATATAGCAGCGAGAATTCTAGCACCGCATTGCATTAGGAAACCGGCATTCCACCAGATTGTTATTATTATAGCACCAAATATCCAACCAATTATTGCTCCTAACCTTCCGTATACTGTTGAGGCGTTGTACAGCACTTGAAGAGGAAAATAACGATCGGTATAGTCTCTAAGGGTTTCCCATTTTTTCTCTTCTGTTTCCCAGTGATCGTTTTCACCCTCAACGTAAATTAGTCTTTTTGTAGTTTGTTTACACTGAAAAGTGAGTTTTAACTTGCCGCTAATAAGACCTTCTTTGATGTTCTCTATTGCCTGGGGATGGGTATAGGTAAAAGTCTCACCCGATTTTTTTTTAATATGCCATACTGTGACCTCAAGCTGTTTTTTACAGTGCTTACATGTTTCATCAGTAATAGAAATTTTCTCTCCACAGTTAGGGCATGATTCTTTGTCAGTAGTTATTTTTCCTTTTATTTGCTTTTCGCCATTGGTACTTTTAGGTATATCTGATATATGTTGATGGTGCTGTACAAATTCGGAAGATTCTTTTGCTTTGTCAGCCACTAAAGGTGAATCAGAATGGGTTATTCGACAAGCAATTCCGGCATTCTTTAACGCTTGATGATATTGCATGGCAGTTTTCTTATTAACCTTCCTTTTTATTATCTTTGGGCGGTCATCAAATAAATGTGTAATATCCTCCTGTTTCTTTTTAGAAATACGAGCGAAATTGTCAATGGCATTCTTCAGTGGAATACCCGGAAGCGGTTTACCTTCAAATACCACATTAAATAATTGTTCCTTCTTTTCTGCCTGAACCTGAGCAACCTCTGGTTTATTGGCTGGAGATTCCTTATTTAGAGTGGATAGTTGGTTTTGAAGATCAGCCATTTTTCTTTGAGATGATTCTAATTGTTTTTTTATTTTCTTTGTATCCATCGTCTGATCTCCTATCTTTTCACGTTGAATGACAGGTTGGGAGCTTAATACTCCTCCTTATCTTCAACGATCCTATCTAATAAATCAAGCTCTTTTACTTTTTCATAAGAAAGCCGCCATACTTACCGTTGATAGTTCCATTTTTTTACCACATGCTTTTATCCTATTTCTTAGCTCGACCTCATTGTAATCAATGCGAAGATTCATGATTTTATTTTTTCTCTTTTATAAAAAAATCACACTATGAAATATTTAAATCATGATGACTTGAAATATGAGGAACTTATGGATCATATTGAAAAACTGGCAAATGATCCCGCATACATTCCTCCTATGAAAAAACTGCCTGATTATATTGATGAGGAAAAACTGAAAATAAGAGTTTTTCAGGATATTGATGACGCAAAGACATGGCTTGAAATTGATCTGAATTATAAATTATCAATTTGATTCAGGATCTTACTCCTTTTTCCTGATGTTTTGTCTCACAAGTTCCTGGTTAGATGCCCAGGGTTTTCATCTTTATTAATTTACCCTGTTAAGGAGGTCATCCCGGGAAATTGGGATGATCTCTTTTTTATCACTTAAAAAAATATCCCTTGCCTCATATGGTTTGTTAAGCTATTACTTGGCCTGACATACTAAATTTTTATATCCATTATTTTTTCTTAATATTCAAAAACTCTTGATTTATATAGTTAATTTAAGGTCTGTCTTATTGGCACAGTTTGTGCTTTTTGTATTTTATGTCCTGTGTAAACTGGTTTTTTATACCACATCCCATTTTAGCTTAAAGGGTACATCATGTTCAAAAAAAATCGAGTTTATAAATATCTTTTATTGATGCTTATTGTAACTGCATTGGTATTGATAATAGTCTTCTTTCTCCGGTATGTACCATTCTATTTTCCCAGCTATTGTTTCTGGACTGGTGTTTTTATTGCCTGTATCGGTTGCCTTGGTATCATTCTCCCGATTAAAAAAGTAAGACTGAAGACACGAATTTACTCAGCTATTTTAGCAGTATCAGGTTTGGTGTTTGGAGTAAGTGTCCTGTTTTTGCCTTTTTCCATTTCCTCATCCAACCGCCCGCATCAGAAACTTGATAATTATTTGCCCCAATACCAATCGATCGAATATCACGAGGAGCGTGTCAGATTACCTGTGGAACGAGTGGTCGAGGCTTTACAGGAAGTAACTGTCAACGATATACCGATAGCTGTTTTATTAATGAAGATCCGTTACATGGCTGTTGGTAAACGGTACCATCCCGATCCTGATCCCACTCCGCTTCTTAATATGAAAATGTTCATACCGCTTGATAAATCGGATAATGATGAACTTGTTTTCGGTATGATCGGCACGTTGAACAGGAGTAATGCAAAACCGGTCAGTTTTACGCCCAATGCTCCGATAGCGGATCAATTTAAGGCTTTTAATCAGCCGGGGTACTATAAAGTCGTTTTAAATTTTCGAATCATGGATGAAGGAGAAGGTATTGTCAGGGTTTCCACCGAGACACGAGTCCTCGGTACTGATAAGGATTCACAAACAGTGTTCGCCCGATACTGGAGTGTTATTTACCCCGGGAGTTCAATCATCCGCAAATTATGGATAGATGCTGTTATAGACAAGGCTCGACGTCTATAATGTCCATTAACCAGAATACAAGAAGGAGTCCATCCCCTGGAGCCAATGGAATATATTTCATGAATTGGTATTCATACCTGCAGAGGAGATAAGATAAATGGTACGTATTAAACAGGTTATGGCTATTGCCAGTGCTGAGAGGCGAATAAACAGACGACTGGTTCGTTTCTGGGTTTTTGTGAGTCTGGCATATTTGATAACTTTATTTTTATACGCCCAACTGGCTGTAATTCATGGTCTTTTCTCATCCTATTCCGGGACTGTGGGTGCTATATCTCCTCGATTTCTTCTGGGTATGCTCGGGCTCTTCTACGCCGCAGTTTTTCTCATAGGAACGATATTCCTGGCCTTTGATGTAAGGGCAAGGGACAGGAGAGAGCAAATGATAGAAGTGCTCGACTCAAGACCATTTACCAACTTTGAGCTGGTATGCGGAAGATTTCTGGGCATTTTTCAATCTTCCTGGACTCCAATGGTTGTTCTTGTTATTATCCTGCAACTATTGGGCTTTATCCTGCGGGGTGCTGGCTTACCTGTAGGAGAACCCATAGAGATTTATTCCCTGTTTTCATTTATTTTTATAATGGCCATTCCCGCCCTTTCATTTGCCATTGCCCTTGTCTTTTTTATTACCCTGCTTGTCCGCAACCGTCTGGCAGCAGCGGTTATTCTTCTTGCCTTTATAGGATTAACATACGCTGCCATGCTGTTATTGCCCTCCGCCTATGGATCGCTCTTTGACATAATCGGTATCGGGTCTACATTTTTCTGTTCGGAGATCGTCCCGAAGCTTGCCACTCCCGAAGGCTGGATACAGCGTTTGTCAGTACTTCTTACCGCTTTCGGTCTGCTCGGTTTAAGCGCGGCTGTCCATCCTCGCCTTGATGGCGGTTCACGATCCAAAGTGGCCTGTGTCAGCAGCATAATCATGATTATTGGCATATCCCTTACCGGGTATTTATTTTATGAAATATCGGATTATCTTAGAACGAGAGAGACATGGAAAGAAGCACACGCGGCCATTGTTGATGAAGTTGTCCCGGACCTGAAAAAAATAACAGGTGAAATAAAGATCGATCCGGGAAAAGACCTTTTTCTTGACCTCGATATGATCTTTGCAGCACCTGATAACAATACTCTTAAAAAGGCCCTGTTTACACTTAATCCGGGACAGATGGTAAAGAGTGTAAAGGATACCGCAGGAAAAGATATTGTCTTTAAACATGAGAATGGTTTGCTCGAATTTGACCTGCCTCAGACCCTGGAACCGGGCGATGAAACGACCATTCATTTAAATGTGCAGGGACTGCCAATTGATGATTTCGCTTTTCTGGAAAGTGCTTTCAGTATTTACACTCTAAACAACCCTGATTCAGGAGACATCGGATTATTCGGTGCTTATCCCGGTGTATTCGAGAAGAACTTTGTTACCCTTATGCCGGGGCAGCGCTGGCTGCCTTTATCCGGACCGGAAAAAGGGCGGGATGATACCCGTATCAGGCCTGTTGATTTTTTTTACATAGATCTGAAAGTGGATGTGCCGGAAGGGTGGCTGGTGGCCGGTCCCGGGAGACGTCATAAAGTGGAATCAAACAGTGAGACTGTTACTTTTCGTTTTTCTCCTCCGGCTGCTGTTCCGGAGGTTGCCTTTATCGCATCAAGGTTTAAAAGCCGGGCAATGGAGGTGGAAGGGGTAACCCTGGAAGTACTGATAGATAAGAGGCACATGAAAAATGTAGAAGTACTGGCAGAAACCAAAGAAAAGTTAAGGGAGTGGGCAGGGGTACATTTAAGAAGCGCCAAAGAGTGCGGGTTTGGCTACCCATACGATGCGATTACCCTTGTTGAGGTTCCCAATTACCTCCGTACCTACGGAGGTGGATGGAGGATGGATACCGTCATGGCTCCTCCGGGGATGCTGCTTATGAGGGAGATTGGTTTTCCAACCTCCAGATTTGATGTTGCATTCAGAAAACCTGAAAGTTTCAAGGATAGAGAAGGAGGCATAGAGCAGGCCAAGTGGGAGAGGTTAAGGACTTTCTTTTTAAATGATTTTTCCGGCGGAAATGTTTTTTCGGGGGCATCACGGAACTTCTTTACAAACCAGACTTCCGCCACAGGTCCTGAAAGTCTTGCCCTGAATTATGTGATGGAAACACTCTCCAATCTTGTGATAACAGATACGAACAGTTACTTTTCAGCGCATTATTTTTTAACCGGAAACAGTATTGACCGGATTATCAGTGCGACTATAGGGGCCTACAGAAATGATTCTTCGGGTCAAAACAGTATCGTGGACCAGACCCTGAGCTCAGCAGTTTCAAGGCCCGAAGTATGGGAGACAGCCCTTGACGTGTCTTTAGAAAAAAATGGATCCATGGGAAGA
>JASFHE010000416.1:0-6145 GCA_050123415.1 Desulfobacteraceae bacterium
CTATATTCATGGACACACGGTTGGCGGCACGAATCCATCATTGGTGGAAGCACTTGGTGCAAAATCAGCGGTTCTTGCCCATAACAATCGATTCAATCGATGGGTAGCAGGAAAGACGGCGCATTATTTCAGTGATGAGGTTGAATGTGTACGAGAGCTGGATCTTCTTTTTAAGGATGATAATCTTATCCTTGAAATGAAAACTGGAAGTCATGAACAGATAAAGAAAAAATTTACATGGGATAAAATTCATACCAGCTATGAGAATCTTTTACTAATGGACGTAAGTTAGCAAGTCGAAAATGCTTTTTTACAACCAAACCTAAAGAAGTGAGGTTGGTTACACTTATGTATCGACAACAGTTTTATATAATAATCAACATATTAATGATGCTTGACAGTATGATCTGTATTGCTGCGGGTTTTTCGGCATATTTTCTTTCGCTGGAGCTGTTTGATGATGTGCTCGTAATGGGATGGAATGATGTTATTTTTTGCATTCTGCTTGCAATGTTCATGAATAATTTCCTAATGGCCAAATTCGGATTTTATACTGAAAAGAGATTCCGGTCTTATGCTTCAATGGTATGGTTTGTTTTTGTTGTAGTTGTATTGAATATGATCCTGTTATCGGCTGCATCTATTATCATAGATATAAAGCCTTTTTCGCGTGGTTTTATATCTTTCTATTTTCTGTTTCTATTGGTTGCCTATTTAATAATTCGTTTTGCCCTGTATTATTATCTGGATAACAGGGCTTTGACGGATATTAATTGCAGGCAGATACTTATGATCGGAGATAAGGACAGGCTCTCGACACTTATTGGGGCACTTGATAAGCAACCAAGCTGGGGACACAGGGTGGCCGGGTATATAAACATCAATGGTATGCCTGCTCAGGATGTCCTAGATGTAAAAGCGCTGGGAAATCTGGATGATTTTGAAAAAATAATACACGAGATGCAGATAGATGAAATCATCTTTTCAATTCCCAGAGATTTCTCAATTGATCTTCAGCGATATATTAATAAATGCAGGGAAATGGGGATGACCTTCAGGATCGTTCCTGGACTTTATGACATGGAACATCAGAGCTTAAGAGTTGAAAGCCTGCAAAATATTCCAACCCTTGCACTCTATTCAAGCATGGTAAATGCATCAGGTCTTTTTTACAAAAAAATAGTGGATATCGTTTTTGGCTCAGTCGGCTTTATTATTTTCCTGATTATGCTTCCATTCATTGCCCTGGCCATAAAGCTGGACTCAAAGGGGCCGGTATTTTTTAAACAGGAAAGAGTCGGGATGAACAACAGGCGGTTTATGCTGTATAAATTTCGCACTATGGTTGAGGATGCTGATAAGATTAAAAAAGAACTCTTAGCCAAAAGCGAAATGAACGGGCCCATCTTCAAGATGGAGAATGACCCCAGGACCACCAGGGCGGGAAAATTCCTTCGAAAAACTTCACTTGATGAATTTCCCCAATTTATAAATGTATTAAAAGGCGAAATGAGTATCGTTGGTACCAGACCACCAACACCTGATGAAGTGGCGGGCTATAAGGACTGGCACAGAAGAAGGATTTCCATGAAACCCGGGATAACCGGGTTGTGGCAGGTATCGGGAAGAAACAAGATCATAGACTTTGATAAAATAGTGGAACTTGACCTTACCTATATTGATAACTGGAGATTTCATAGAGATATATTAATTATTTTCAGGACTATATGGGTTGTGCTCTTGCGGAAAGGTGCGAAGTAATTTTGAAAGACAGAAGGTTAGAAAAAGCTTTCTGATCTATGATTTCTGATTTAATGATTTTCTAAACTTCTATTTTTAAAGTTTTCTAGTTTTTCAGAGACTAACCTTCTAATCTTCTTATCCTCTAAACTTCTAATTTTTTAAGTGAGGTTTTTAATAGTATGTCAGAAAGCAAAAAGAACCGTCTGGTAGATATAAGGCCTGCCGCTTTATTCTCTTTATTAATGTTAATAATAAGTTTTGTGTTGTTGTACAAAACCGATTTTGACAACATTCTTATAAGATGGGGCCAGGGTGACTTATCCTATTGTTATCTTGTTCCAGTAATATTTCTCTATCTCTTATATCTTAAAGCGGATGTATTTCGCGCCTTTGAACAAAAACCTTCCTCTTCAGGAATAGTATTGCTGGTCTCTTCGGCTATTATTTATTTCTGTGGAAGGCAGGGTTCACTTGAGACCCTGACATATATATCCATATGGTTGTCTCTCATCGCGCTCTTTTTAATCCTATTCGGAAAAGATATTGCCAGGAACCTTGCGTTTCCCTTTGTAATTCTCGGTTTCATAGTTCCGGTTCCTCCTTTTTTAAATAATTTATTTACCTTTAAGTTGAAATTGATATCCAGCTATCTGGCTGTAAAGATAATGCAGCTTATTGGATTATCTGTATTCAGAGAGGGTAATATTATAGATATGGGTATAACCCAGTTGCAGGTTGTGGATGCATGCAGCGGATTGAGGTATGTGTATCCCCTTTTATTGATGGGCTTTATTTTTGCCTACATGTTCAATAAAAAATGGTGGGAAAGATTAGTTGTAATCCTGTCCACTATCCCCATATCAATCGTTACAAACAGTCTGCGTATTGCAGTGACCGGATATCTCACTATAAAAGTATCACCTGATGCGGCTGAAGGATTTTTTCACGATTTTGAAGGGTGGCTGATATTTATGGTATCCTTTGTGATGCTTGCGATATTTAGCTATCTTATGAAGGCGCTAAGCAAAAAAATCCACGGGGATATCCCTGCCGATAATGTATATCCAGTTTCTGACAGTGCTGTAATAAATCTCAAAAACACAAAAATATCCTGTATATGGATTTCTATTGTTTTGTTTTTTTCATTGTGGGGTGTAAACCATTTGTTCACATCTTCTCAGTTTACACCGGAAAGAAGATCCTTTGAAACCTTCCCTTTAACTATCGATGAGTGGGAGGGAAGAAAAAGCTATATCAACCCGGAAATAATGAAGGAGTTATGGGCCGATGATTATATTCAGGCTAGTTTTCAAAATAAAAATACGGGTGATTATCTCCTGTTTTTTGTCCCATATTATGAATACCAGAAGAACAGGCACACGGCCCATGCGCCTGCTGCCTGCCTGGTAGGATCAGGGTATGCGCCTCTGAGCAAAAAGACCATTAAAAGGAAATTCCCTTCACCATTCGGTGATGTTGAGATAGGCCAGTTAGTCTTGGAAAAGCGCGGTCAGCGGCTTCTTTCAAACTTCTGGTTTCATGGCCGCGGGCGTGTTGTGGCAAGCGAGTATCTTAATAAATGGTATCTTTTTTATGATTCTGTTACAAAACATAGAACGGACGGTGCCCTTGTGAGGATAGAGATGCCGATTAATAAAGGCCAGTCAGTTGAGGAAGCACAGAAGATTGTGGATGACTTTACACTAAAGGTTTTGGAGATTTTACCCCGGTATGTGCCTGAGTAAAACAGAAATAAAGGAGAAAATTAAATGAACTTCAGAAAAATAATAATATTGATTACATCGGTATTTCTTGTCATTTCGATAATATCATGCGGAAGCCGGGAAGAAAAGAGAATGAAATTCTTTAACAAAGGTCAGGCGTTGTATGATACCGGTGATTATATAAAGGCCAGGCTTGAATTCAAGAATGCTTTGCAGATTGATCCCAAATTCGCAAAAGCCTACCATATGCTGGGAATGATATCTCTTAAAGACAATAATATCCGGGAAAGTTATGGTTTCTTTTCAAGGGCGGTTGAGCTTGATCCCGAACTTATTGACACTCAGATTGAACTCGGCAAGATCTTTTTGATGGCCGGTGAAAAGAGTAAAAGTAAAGAAAAGATCGACCTTATACTCGCAAAGGAGCCTGATAATGTTGATGCCAGTCTGCTGCATGCCTCATGGCTTGTACGTGAAAAAAAATACAACGAGGCAAAGGACATATTGGATGGTATCATGAAAAAATATCCTGAACGTACAGAGTCATATTTTATTCTTGCGGGCCTGTACAGACAGGAAAAGAAAGATGATAAAGCCATTGAAACACTAAGGGCCATGCTCAACCAGAATGATTCTGTTACAGCAGGTAATATTCTTATAGCAAAAATATATGAAGATAATGGCAAACTGCCCATGGCTGAAAAAGAATACAGGTCGCTTATAGAAAAAAATCCTGTCAAGAGTGAATTTGAACTTCTTCTGGCACAATTCTATAATCGTACCGGAGAAAAGGAGAAGACAGAAAAAACACTTCGCAAACTTGTCGATAAAAATAATGATGAGGTCAAATGGCGGCTCAATCTGGCAAATTACTACAGCGGAAACGGTAAACAGGATGAGATGATCGGTGCACTTGAACAGGCGATAACTGATTTCCCAACTGAATTATCCCCGGTTTCCATGCTGTCAGCTTTTTACTCTTTGAAAGGAGAAGAACAAAAAAGCATAAATATTATTGATGCTTTCATGGTGAGAGTCACAGAAGGACCGGATTACGTGAGGGCAAAGGGCATGAAGGCACGTTCACTTTTCAACATGAAAAAGGTGAATGAGGCTCAAAAGCTTGTTAATGAAATCCTGGATGAAAATCCCGGTGATATTGTAGCCAAGCACATCAATGGTGATATCCTTTTTACAAAGAAGGATTATCCCGGTGCTATCGGTTTTTTTAGAGATGTCCTTCACCAGGAAAATGATAACCATAAAGTACAGTTGAAGCTCGCAAGAGCACACCTGCTTAATAAAGAACCGGAGCTTGCTGAGGATCAGTATAAAAAACTTGTCGAAGCTCAACCGGATCTAAAAGAGGCCTATTACGGCCTTCTTGATGTTTACAGGATGAAAGGAAAGCTGGACCTTGCTGAAGGGGTGCTTAAAGACTTGATTGAGAAGTTCCCTGATGATGATTCTGCCAAACTGCTTTTGGGAGATTTGTATTACGCAAAAAAAGATGCAGGCTCGGCTGAAGAAAACTATGAAAAGATTCTTGAAAAACATCCTGATTCCCCCCTGGCGCTTTATAAAAGCGGTCTTACAAAACTTGCACAAAAAAAAGAGGATGAAGCCTTTGAGCTGTTTGAAAAGGCCCTTGAGAAAAATCCCGATTACGCACGGGCCCTTAATGTTATTTTAAACAGCCTGGTAAGAAAAGGAAAAATAAAGAATGCTGTTGCAAGATGCGAGCAGCAAGTAAAAAAAGTCCCTGACAACCCGGTGTATCCTGTTTTACTGGGAAGGCTGTTTACTCTTCAGAAAGATTATAAAAATGCAAGGGATGTGTTAAACAGGGAACTTGACAGAAATCCTGAAAATATGGAAGCACTTTATACGCTGGCAAATGTTGAACAGAGGGAAGGTTCCATTGACTCGGCCATCAATAAATACAGTGAAATATCAAATAAGGTCCCGGATAATATCCGCGTAAAACTATTGCTGGCAACTCTGCTTGGAAAAAAGAGGGATGTAGAAGAGGCCTCGAAACTCTATGAAGAAATCCTGGAGAAACAACCGGCAAATCCAATGGCAGCAAACAACCTTGCCTATTACTACGTTGAATACGATCCTTCGGAAGCAAATCTTGAAAAGGCCGCAAAATTGATAGCTCCTGTCCTTGAAAAACATAAGGACGCCCCGAACATTGTGGATACTGCTGCATGGGTCTTTTTTAAGCAGGGGAATGTAGAGAAAGCTAAGGAGCTGTTATTGTCAGTTGAGAACAGGGCCGGTGAATTCCCCGAAATAAGCTTTCACCTTGCTCTGATCTTTAATGATTCAGGTGAGAAGGAGATGGCAAAAATGTATCTTAAGAAGGTGATGGATAATCCAAAAAAGATAGAAAAGATTGAAGAAGCAGAAAAATTGTATACCGAGTTAGGTGGTGCATAAAGTCAACTAATTCTTCCGGTTAAATAAAAAAACCGCTCCTCTGTTTGCAGTGGAGCGGTTTTTTTATTTCTGTCTGATCCTTACCCTGGCCGCTGCTGTTTTTATTATCGCTTTTTTCAATTACTATATTTCAGTGGCAAAAGAGGTTGGTTTTAAAATACGCTTTTTTGAGATGAGCGGATTAAGCCTTGGTGTGGCTGGTATAAGTTTTCTGGTCGGGTATCTTCTGAGGG
>JASFHE010000417.1:0-6142 GCA_050123415.1 Desulfobacteraceae bacterium
TGGGTTTGGCCTTTACAAATTTTATGCCGCTGTCCTTTGCTTTCCGGAAGAACTGCTCATAGTTTTTACCAAAGGCCCTCATATCAATATAGAATATGGTTATTTCAATTTCAGGAAGTTCCTGCTGTACGAGCAGTGCATTTTTTATGGCATACATACAGCAGACCCTGGAACAGTATTTTACCCCGTTTGTTTCATCCCTGCTTCCGGCACATTGCAGAAATGCCAGGTTCTTCGGCATTTTCCCGTCACTGGGACGAAGGACTTCCATGTAGGGGCCGGTAGGGGCAAGTATTCTTTCAAGTTGAAGAGCATGGATTACATTGGGATTTTCTGCCGGTTCTCCATAGACACGCACAGGAAAATCTTCAAGAAGCTGGTATCCTGTTGAGAGGATAACGGCCTTTACTTCCAGTTCAAGAACTTGTTCCTTTTCAAAATAATTTACCGCATTTGTAGGGCATATCTTCTCGCATTTCCCGCAGAGAACGCAATTTTCCACATCAAGGAGAGCAACCTGGGGTATGGCATTTGAAAATGGTATGTAAATAGCTTTACGGGCACTTAGCCCCATCTGTTCTTCGTCGGAAGCCATTACAGGGCAGGCATATTCGCACTGTCTGCATCCGATACATGCATCTTCATCGACATATCTTGGCTTCCTGATTATCCTGGCCCTGTATTCTGCTCCTTCCTTTTTAAGGTCCGTAAGCTCGCATAAAGTCAGGATGTCTATATTAGGATGATGCGCGACCGAGGCCATTTTGGGTGTGGTTATACAGGATGCACAGTCAAGAGTGGGAAAGACCTTGTCCAGCCTGATCATCTTTCCGCCGATTGTGGCATCCTTTTCAATGATAGCTACTTGATATTCCTGATCAGCCAGATCAAGAGCTGCCTGCATTCCGGCTATTCCGCCTCCGATGACTATAACATCATATTTATCTGAAACAGTAGATTCCATTATTTCTTTACCTCTGTTCAATCTTATTTTGATATATGTTCAAGGTATCTAAGCCGAATTTGCCCGTGTTTTCAAGGATGATGTGGCGTGCTTGTTATTTTGATGCCAGTGCCATAAAAAACCGGTGGCAGGCTGAAAACCTTAATATACGATACTTAAAGTAATATTTTTTTTCAATAAATTTTATTACGTGCAACTAAAACTCTATCTTTGTTATTGTAGTCCTTTATAATATGTTTATCTGTATATTTGCTGCTTTCCCTGATCATTCCGGCCGATTTTTCAATTTGGTCCGGTGCCATTTCAAGCATAAGCCATCCGCCGGGGCATAAAAATGCATGTGCTTCAGTGATAATTGTCCGTATGTAACAAAGGCCGTCCTCATCCCCCACAAGGGCTGTTTTGGGTTCAAAATTCTTTATTTTTACTGGAAGAGACTCATATTCACCGGTCGTAACATAAGGAGGATTTGAGAGGATAATGTCAAAATTTTGTTGCGTCTCCTTAAAAGGTTCAAAAAGATCGCCGTAGGTAAATCTTACCCGGTCGGTTAGTTCATGTTTTTCTGCATTTTTCTTTGCTGTTTCAAGGGCAGGCTGTGAGATATCCACTGCCGTTATTTCCGCATTTTCTATCTCCGACGCAATTGCCAGTGCAATGGCCCCGCTTCCTGTACCAATATCAAGAATAGAAATATTGCCTGTATATTCTCTGAAATATTCATTATAAACCTTTATTGCCTGCTCAATCAATATTTCTGTTTCCGGTCGGGGTATGAGTACACTGCTGTTTACAATAAAATCCATGGACCAGAATTCCTGGATACCGGTGATGTACTGGAGGGGTTCGCCATCGATGAGCCGTTTTATCATGGCCCGATACTGATCAAGGTCTTTTTCGCCGACAGGCTGATCATATTCAAGGTAGAGTTTAAGACGGTCGGTATTTAGCTGTCGGGCGAGAAGTATCTCCGCGCAAAGACGGGCAGATTCAATGTTTTTTTCTTTTAAAAAATCAATTGAAACGGGGAGAAGATCCTTTATAATCCAGGTTTTTTTATCGCTCTTCACCTTTCAGCGCCTCAGCCTGGAAATGTGTTATTAAAGGATCGATAACAAGGTCAAGCTCTCCCTGCATAATATTTTCCAATTTATAAAGTGTAAGACCGATTCTATGATCTGTAACTCGTCCCTGGGGATAGTTGTAGGTGCGGATCCTTTCGCTTCTGTCACCGGACCCGACCATGTTTTTTCTTTCCTCTGAGATTTTTGAGTGCTGTTCGGTCTCCTGTGCATCAAGAAGTTTGGAACGAAGGACCTTCATTGCCTTTGCCTTGTTCTTGTGCTGTGATCTTTCATCCTGGCAGGCTACTACTATTCCGGAAGGTAAATGGGTTATCCTCACGGCTGAATCAGTCACATTAACATGCTGACCTCCGCGCCCGGAGGATCTGTATGTGTCTATTCGAAGATCATCAGGGTTAATATCTATGTCTACTTCTTCCGCTTCCGGCAGTACAGCAACAGTAATGGCGGATGTATGAATCCTTCCCTGGGTTTCTGTTTCAGGGACTCTCTGTACCCTGTGGACACCGCTTTCAAACTTAAGCCTGCTGTACACATCATCGCCTTCGATCAAGACTATTATTTCCTTATAGCCTCCTATCCCGATCATACTCTGACTTAAAATTTCTGTTTTCCATTTACTCAGTTCTGCGTATTTTAAATAGCTTCGCAAAAGGTCTGCGACAAAAAGGGCTGCTTCATCACCGCCTGTCCCGGCCCTTATCTCAAGAATAATATTCTTCTCATCATTCGGGTCCTTTGGCAAGAGAAGGATTTTGAGTTCGTTTTCAAGCTCTTCCTTTCGGGAATCCAGTGATTCCATCTCTTCTCTGGCGAGTTTTCGCATTTCAGGATCAGAATCATTTAGTAGTGACCTGTTATCATCGATTTCTTCACATACAGCATTGTATTCTCTATATATATTGATTATCGGAGCCAGCTGACTGTGTTCTTTTGTGTATTTCTGGTAGGCCTTCTGGTCTTTAAAGATTTCAGGTCTGGAAAGTTCGCTTTCAAGCAGACTATACCGGTCTTCGATTTCATTGATCTTATCAAACATAATAGAAGCTCATGCGTGGAGAATTTCTCTGTCAGAAACAGGAATAAATATTTTACCAAAAGGAAAAATGGAATGCCGGTATCTCCGGCATTCCATTTTTAGAATTTCCTTAAAGCTGTTACTAATTTTTTGAAGCTGTTGCTTTTTTACCCTTTTCAAACTTGGCGTATTTATTTTTAAATCTTTCAACTCTACCGGCAGTGTCAACCAGTTTTTGCTTTCCAGTAAAAAAGGGATGGCACTGTGAACAAATCTCCACTTTGATTTCCTTGAGTGTGGAACCAGTTTCAAATTCGTGACCGCAAGCGCAATGAACAAGGGCCTTATGGTATTCAGGGTGTATATCTTTTTTCATTTTCATCCTCTCTCTATTGACTCATTGATTTTAAAAACGCTACATTATTCTTTGTTCCTTTAATTTTGTCCAGTAAAAAATCCATACTGTCAACCTGGGTAAGGGGGGCAAGAAGTTTTCTGAGTATCCAGATGCGGTTAAGTTCGGCCTCCTTGAGAAGCAGTTCTTCTTTTCTGGTTGATGACTTGTTTATGTCAATAGATGGGAAAATTCTGCGTTCAGCCAGCTTTCGGTCGAGAGTAATTTCCATATTTCCCGTTCCCTTGAACTCTTCAAAAATAACTTCATCCATTCTGCTTCCTGTATCAATAAGGGCTGTTGCGATTATGGTGAGGCTGCCGCCATCTTCGATATTTCTAGCTGCACCGAAAAATCTTTTTGGTCTATGGAGTGCGTTTGAGTCCAGACCGCCTGATAATATCTTACCGCTTGGCGGAACTGTGGCATTGTATGCCCTGGCAAGCCTTGTTATACTATCAAGAAGGATCAAGACATCACGCTTATGTTCCACAAGTCTTTTTGCCTTTTCTATGACCATTTCTGCAACCTGAACATGCCTTTGCTGGGGTTCATCAAAGGTGGAACTGATTACCTCCGCGTCAACTGATCTTTGCATATCAGTAACTTCCTCTGGTCTTTCATCTATTAGTAAAACAATCTTGTGAATATTTTTGTTATTTGCCGTGACACTATTAGCAATATTTTGGAGTAGCATGGTTTTACCAGTATAGGGAGGGGCGACTATCAGTCCGCGCTGCCCCTTTCCAATGGGTGTAAGAAGGTCCATGATTCTTGATGAATAGTTATCAGCGACAGTTTCAAGGGTGATACGTTCGTCAGGGTAGAGGGGGGTGAGGTTGTCAAAAAGGATTTTTTCACGTGATATTTCCGGATCTTCGTGGTTTACCTGTTCAACCTTTAAGAGGGCAAAATACCTTTCGGTATCCTTTGGCGGTCGAATCTGGCCGGTAACCGTATCGCCGGTCCTGAGGTTGAAACGGCGGATCTGGGAAGGCGATATATAAATATCGTCAGGTCCCGGCAAATAATTGGCGTCCGGAGCCCGCAAAAATCCGAAACCGTCAGGCAGGGTCTCGAGAACTCCTTCCCCATAGATCATACCGTTCTGTTCCGAATGTGCCTGAAGCAGGGAAAATATCAATTCCTGTTTTGGCATTCCTGAGGCGCCTTCAATGTCAAAATCCTTTGCCATCGTTGTTAATTCGCTGATTTTCAACTGTTTTAATTCAACAAGATTCATAATTTAATCTCCATATACGTTTTCTTTCTATTTTAATTGTTTTAAAAAATATTAAATGACTTCATATTCTTTATTTTGTGTTTTTTTAATGGTAAATCCCTTAAAATTTGCCGGTCAAACTATTGGATCCGGCTATACCTTTCAGGGTATTATTTTGAGAAATTGGCCTCGTCAGGGTGGTTACAAAATTTGCTGCTGTTTCATGCTACAGATTTGACTCTAACCATTAGTAAAGAACTGCAAAGACCTTGCCAAACGGGAGTTAATAACCATTTATAAATATTTGTTAAAGATATTCCATTTTTTTTAACCGGAATCATTTTATCGGGATACTTAATAGCAGGTCTCAGAGAACTCAAAGGAATTATCTACTGTTTTAAAAGGGTTCCTATGTGAGTTAATTGTGATGAAAGAGCAAGAAAACTTCCCGTGTAGTAAAATTGATGTCCGGCCTATACCGAATCCTCCATAAGGTATGAAGTTATACACCTATAAGCATAAATGCCGTTCATGTCAAGACTATTCCTCTATTTTTATTTAAAAGGTTTTAATTTTTTCAATTGCCAGGTTCATATCTTGAGGAACCGGTGACCTGAATTCACTATATTCCTTTGTGTCAGGGTGTAAAAAGCCCAGATATTCTGAGTGGAGCATCTGTCTTTTTATACTGTCCAGCATTTCCTTAGAACAATTGGTATTTTTTTTCCACCAGGCGCTTTTAAATCCGTACACAGGGTCACCAACAACAGGATGCCCAATATGCGACATATGTACCCTGATCTGATGCGTCCTGCCGGTCTTTATTGTTACAGATAATAATGCAAATTTTTTACCCAGGATTTCCTTTATTTTCCATATTGTGAGAGCATTTTTACCTTTTACCGATGATACGGCCATCTCTTTTCTTTTTACCGGATGGCGGGAAATAGGAAGATCGATTGTTCCCTCATCGCCCTGAGGTATGCCATGCACCAGGGCTATATATTTTTTACTGACCTTACTGTTTTTAAACTGACTGCTTAAAAAATTATGCGCATTATCATTTTTTGCCACGACCAGTAAACCGGAAGTATCTTTATCAAGCCGGTGAACGATTCCGGGCCTCAATATCCCCCCGATTCCTGAAAGATCATTACAGTGATGAAGAAGTCCGTGTACAAGTGTGCCGCTTTCATGTCCGGGTGCCGGATGAATTACCATTCCCGGTGGCTTATCCATTACTATAATAGAAGAGTCTTCATATATTATTGATAAATCCAGAGGTTCGGGATTAAGCAGGTAAGGAGAAGACGGAGGAATTGAGAGCGCGATCTCATCTCCTGCTTTTAAACGATAACTGGTCTTAACAGGGCTGTTATTTACCTTAATATTTCCTTTCTTTATTAATGATTGAATTCTTGACCTGGTTAATTCTTTTGAATTTGACGAAAGGTACAGG
>JASFHE010000418.1:0-6140 GCA_050123415.1 Desulfobacteraceae bacterium
TTTATCTTGCCGGTTTCGATTTCTTCCCACAGATCATCTATCTTGATCGGAAGTTTCATGTTTTTACCCGCACCTCACCAGTTCATTATCCATTATCCCAATATTTATTATTCCACGTCATCCATATCAATACAAAAACAACGAACACCATTTTGTCTCGCAATACTATCTGTCTTGCCCTGCCTCAATTTTGATGCTGTAATTTTTACCAATTGATATTTTGAAGTATGTCCCTTATTTCTTACCCTGTTAAACATACTTTGTATTTGTTTAATCAGGGGCAGCTCCCGTTGCTTTTCATTTATGCAATTTATATTTTCAAGAACGATCCCTATTTTATTGACCATTGCTAATATGAGATAACCATTCTGACACCTCTCTCTCAGCTTCATTAACTCCGGTATTTCTAATCCCCAGAGCATCCAGCACTTTTGAATCAGGACATATTTTTTTAACAGCCGCTACGGTTCTTGCCAGTCCGCCGGTGCCATGTGTGCAGAATGGTGCAATTGTTTTTCGGGAAAGGTCGTATTCTTCTAAAAATGCAGAAACCGGTGAAGGTATAGTACCCCACCAGTTGGGATATCCCAGAAAGATAAAAGTATACTCCCTAATGTTTTCTATTCTGGTTTTCAAAGCAGGTTTGTATCCCGCGTTTATTTCTTTTCTTGCCTGTTCCAAAATTTCACTATGATCTGCGGGATACTTATCTATTGTTTCAATTTCAATTAAATCTCCGCCGATATTCGCATGAATTTGTTTTGCTATTTTACAGGTATTTCCGCTGTGAGAAAAATAGATAATCAATATCTTTTCTTTTTCTGAATCAATTGGCATATAAACACTCCTTTGCATACTGTTTGCTGTTGAGAAGGATTATCAAGAGTCAAAGGCAGACTTTATGATGATGAAATAAATTAACGCCGCGCGCTTTGCATGAATGTTATATAATGTTTTTTTCCCATTTGATATTTTGGAGTACGATCCCAATTTCAACCATTTAATATTTTTATTCTAGCTATTTGTTTATAGAGTTCATTCACACATTTTGTAGTTCTATCTCGAATCTCCACTAGTTCCACAAGCTTTCTGTTAAAGAATGCCTCATCGGATAATTGTTCTTCTTGGAGTAAAAAACCTCTATGAGCGCTTTCATTTCTATGTGGGGTTAGATGTTTGAGTTCAGATATTAACTGTTTATTATCATTTAATTTCTCAAATTTTTTTACGAGCCTGCCAAGTGAATTTTTTTCTAAATCATTATATCCATAAGAAAAAGGTAGCACATCGGAGATTTGAGCAGATATATATTTATATACTTCAGACAGATAAAGTCGAATACTCTCTTCTACATACTGAAAACCTATCAGAATATCATTATTAATAAGTATATACTGTTCTAATTCTTTGTTAATATTGGCCATAAACTCAAGTTTTTATCATCAAGAAGTTTTTAAACATTGGTATGATTCTTTAATTTTGTCTAGAAATTCACTTATGTCTTCGTTTCCATTAGTAATTCTTATAGGATCATAGTCAATAAGTTCTTTTTTTTCATTAATAATAACAACTCCGAGATCGAATGACTTTCTTTGCGCCGATATCCATGCTAATTGCCTACCATGATATTTATATCCGATATAACTTAACGTGACATATTCTTCAATTCCTTCACCTTGCTGTTTAACTTTTTTTCTAACTTCATCAAAGATCATGAAGATCTGTATTTGTAATATATAATTTATGGCTATTTATAGTTTGTGCTTCATAAATAATTGTCTCAATCTTTGGCAGAGAGACTGGATGATAAATGATGCCAAGATTATTAGTAGTATCATGAAGTGTTGTATATTCATACAACTCAACATTAGGAACAACAAGGGTTGCGAGAAGTCGTATATCCTCAGAAAAACGTTTTGCAATCAATACAATTCTAGGATCTTGTTTTGCATCAATTCCTTTTTCGGTGAACATATCAGCAATTGCATATCTGTTTTTGTTTACATCTGCATAGTATCTAAGCGCTTGGAAAAGAATATTTTCATCTTCGAGGAGTTTTACTTCGATTATTACAATGCGTCCTCCACTATCTTTACATATAAAATCTGGTGTTCCTTTTCCAATTGTCATTTCATATTTGAGAAGATTTAATCCATCTTCTAGGGAATCTAATTCCTTCTCAATAATACTATGTAATTCTTTTTCTGATTGAGGCTCATATTTTTTAAATGTTTTCATTTTTAACCTCGTTAGATTACTAAGCGCACATTTTAATAGGCTTTTAATATTATGGCAGATGTAAAGAGGAAAAGGAGACTTCCATAATATTTAAGAAGCTATTAACTCTATTTAAGTAATTGGATTATTAAATAGTGTTCTGTTTTACCTATTTCGTTTTTACATTTAGAGTTTATATCTCCTTATTTTCCAAAAAACTATAATACCCTTTATGGTTGAAAATAATATGGTCTAAAAGTTTGATTCCCAGTGTCTCTCCTGACTCTTTTAGACGTTTTGTGACTTCTATGTCTTCTTTGCTTGGTGTTAGCCCTCCGGATGGATGATTATGGGCTACTATGATTGCAGAAGCCCTGTCTGTAATAGGGTTGGCAAAGACTTCCCTTGGATGAACCTGTGCTTTATTGATAATGCCTATGGAGACTACTCTTGATGTTATGACTTCATTTGCTCCATTCAGAGACACACAAATAAAATGCTCCCGCTTTCGGTCAGCGTAATGTCGAATTAAAGGAAGCACATCCGGCGGGAAGGATATTCTTAAACCTTCGGGTTTGATGCGACGGCGGTAGAATTCATTTGCTGATTTAATCAGGGTGGCCTTTGCCGGACCCATACCATCAATTTCCTGAAGGTCTTTTATTGTGGGATTACAGTTTGTTGCATCCAGGACTTGAAGGACCTGTTTTGCCATGGTCATGACATCGTGTCCCTCTGTACCTCGTCCAAGAAGGATAGCGATGAGTTCCTGATCTGAAAGTACTTCTGCGCCTTTCTGAAGCAGTTTCTCCCTGGGTCGGTCCTGTAAAGGCATATCTTTTATTTTTTTCATAGGCCTTTTAATATAAATTAAAGTTTCACAGTTAGTCACTCCACATTATTGGGAAATGACAGAAGTTCAATAATTCATTGCCACATGACTCGTGAATATCAGGTTGGATATAAAATCCAACCCTACGAAAGACTTTAAAAACGTTGGGTTTTTGGCTTAATTTCTCGCTTTCTTATTAGACGATCTTTTTCTGTTATTACTCTCGGGCTTTGGATTCTCCTTCATAGCCTTTATTCTCTCAAGCAGTTTTGAAGCAGGTTCATCATTGGGGTCCTGGGGAACCAGTTCTCCCCTGAATGCCTTTGCCAGAATTGACTGTTTGAGTTTATCTACATAATCTTTGGCTTTATTGTAGCGTTCTTCAATCTGGTCAGCTATTTTAAAGAGTACTTCGACTTGGCGGACGATTTCTTTTTGTTCTTTAAGTGAAGGTAGTTCTATTTGTACGTCCTTGATATTTTGAAGATTTAAACCTGGTTTGCCAGCTCCATATGCCGCATCCTCCAGTTGTTTACGCCCGGCATTTGGAGCAATTAGATAGAGATAAATATATCTGGAATGCTTTTTATTTTTAAGTCTTACTAATGCTACATGCTGATTAACATATGCTTCTCCCACCTCTTCATCAACTAAAGCAGTCTTCGTGACATTTGCACCTGTTATAGTGACTAAAATATCACATTGATTGATTTTTGTTCTTGTCCCCTCAATTTTTTTAGGGAGTTTTACAAAAGCAACATCTCCTAATACAAGTTTATCAGTATTTATATTTTGTGCTCTTATAAACATGGCTCCATTATCTGAATAATACTTTGCCCAGCCTCTTGAACCACTCGTAACATATTCCGATTCGGTTCCTAAAGTTGTCTCTTGCCATTTTACAATCTGGTGTTCTTCTCGCCAATATTTTGTCAACTCCCTTGAACAAGCAGCAGCAAGGACAGACTGACGGAAGCGTTTGAGTATTGATGGGAATTTTTCTAACCGCGCTTTGCATTGATCCACCTTGGCCATGAGTTTTTCCAACTTGGTGACAATGCGTTTTTGTTCACTTTCAGGGGCAAGCGGAATCTCCGCCGATTTGATATATTCAGCAGGAACCCTCAAGTGACCAGACGTACCAGTCATATTCCTTTGCGCATCCCTTCTGAAAGACTCTTGATGAAGATAATAATATAGAAGTCTTTTATTAACACCACGCTTGGCTCGTAGTACGTGGAGTTCTGTGGAACCACATCCTAAGCCATTCTTCAATCCATTAGCGATAGCAGCTTTTCCATTCTCCATGCATGGAGTGATTTTTGCGAAAAGGACATCGCCTTCGGCAAAATGAGAATAGTTTTTCCTGACATCTGAGATCTTTTTTATTTCAGTAAAGTTGAATTTATAGTCAACTGTATTAAGCCCCGCCATTGGGACAAAAGATATTTCTGTGCCCGGGTCGATATTGGTAGTATGCCTAGGGTTGACTAACGCTATGTCCCTTATTTTTGCCCTGATCCAGCCACTAGGGAGTCCATCATACATTATTGCCATTCACCTCAACTAAAGCCAAAATATCCTTCAAATCATCCACCACCGCCTCAAGCTCTGTAATGGCCTCTGATACTAACACATCCGGTTCAGGCAACTCACTAGCATCTTCAAGGGATTCATCTCTCAGCCATGTAATATCCAGCTTGTATTCCCGCTCCCTGATCTCACTGACATGAAACCTGCGGAAACGGCCTTCCATTCCAAGGTCCTTACGTTTGCCATTGCCGTTGGGATCTTTTCCATAGCACTTTTCAAATTCCTCAAAATGTTTTTCGGTTAAGGGTCTTTCCTTTTTGGTAACTCCGGGTACATTGGATCGGGCATCGAATATCCATGTGTTTTCGGTAGGCATCCCCTTTTGAAAGAAGACTACATTTGCTTTTACTCCCTGACTGTAGGGTGTAAACGTTCCCCTTGGAAGGCGCAGCACAGTATGGACATTGCAGTCCTGCATGAGGATCTCAAATACCTCTCCTGCCTTTCCCTCAAAAAGGCAGTTATCCGGCAACACAATGGCACACCTGCCACCGGGCTTCAGGATGTTCATGCAGTGCTGCACAAAATTGAGTTGTTTATTGCTGGTGGCAATAGTGAAATCATCCCTGTCCGGGGCCTGGTTGGCTCCCTTGGTACCGAAAGGCGGATTGGTGAGGATGCATGAATACCTCTGCCCCCGATCAGGCTCATAAATGGTGTCGCCTAAATCGATATGTGTTTCAAGGCCGTGTAGGTACAGGTTCATTAATGCAAGACGCCGTGGCCGGGGTACGAGTTCCTGTCCATAATAGGTTTTAGTTCTTATTCGTGCAATATCCTTCCGGTCAAGGGCTCCTTTGGTTTCTTCCATCAGCCATTCATAGGCACACATGAGGAAACCGCCTGTGCCGCAGGCCGGATCGCAGACAGTAAAATCTTTATCCTTCCTGGGGTCCGGCTTCATGACTCGCACGATTGATTTTATTAATTCACGTGGAGTGAAGTATTGACCGGCACCCTTTTTCCCCTCGCTCGCGGATTTCTCAAGAAGTCCTTCAAAGGCAGCACCTTTTACATCCACACCCAGAGCAGACCACTCTTCTTCGTCTATCATGGTGACCAGACGTTTGAGATTTACCGGATTGTTGAACCGGGGCATTGCCTGGGTGAATATGGCGCCAAGTAAATTGGGTTCTTTTCGGAGGTTACGCAATACATCCGAATAATGATCCAGCAGTTTTTGGCCGGATTCTTTTTTAAGGCTTTCCCAGTTATATTTTTGGGGTATGTTAATGGCCTTTTCATCGGCCATTTTTAAAAAAAGCAGATAAGTCAGTTGCTCTATATAATCACCGTAATCAATGCCATCATGCCGAAGGGTATGGCAGAATCCCCAAAGCTTATTTACAATATCCGTCATAAAAAATCTCTTTCAGCCAACTTTTATTTATTGCGATATTTTATTATTACCCTCTTTATTACCTCTTTTTAAGGGTAATGACCTCCCAATGCCCCCCTTTAGCAGCATAAGCGCTAACTTGTTTAATGCCTCATTAAT
>JASFHE010000419.1:0-6136 GCA_050123415.1 Desulfobacteraceae bacterium
CTATCATTTTTGAATGACAGCGGTCAGCCATCAGCTTTCAGCAAAATGTTTTTAAAACGGAGTCTTAGCTGACGGCTGATAGCTGAATGCTGAAAGCTCCATCCAGATTTTGGTTCTTTCTGGATGAGCACTAACTAATCTGTGATACTTATTTCTGCATTGTGGCTGAATTCCGATATTATTTTCCTAACTTGGGCATATAGTAAATCGAGTACAGCATTGACCTAAATATTTATATTCGCAATCTCAATTTTTAATATAATTATGAAAATTGTGAGAAATTCACAAAAGATGCTTATCATGAATATATATATAATTTATTTGACACTAATATCTAATAAAAATATAATAGCTATCATAAAGTGCCTGTCTTGGCCTAATATTCATACTAAGAACCCTGCGGCGTTTAATAGAAACTCGATAAAAGATTATGAGAGCCGTCCATATACCGTTCATATACTTCTCTTGATAAATCCTCACCAATTGCAGTAATGGCACAGATACAAGGATATTAACAATAACCGGATATTATCCTATTGTGAGTGCTGTAAAAGACAAAAACACATTTACTCTGGCTCTGTTTGATTTATTGCCTGGATTCAGCAGCTATTCCACAGCGTGACTGCGTTATGAAAAACCTTGCTGTCAGCTATGGCTGGATTTCATAGTTTTAATCCTCGACAGATTTGTGAATATGATTTCGGTGTAAATTTGTTCTGATTTCACGTTTCTCAAATATTTCTCAACCCTCACTACGATATCTCCTGATAAATTTGGCTTTAAAGAAATATTTCCTTGTCTGCTATATAAAATATGATTTTTACCAATATCAACGGCTCTGTTTCTGACCTGATTTAGCGGATATTATAAAAATCATTACAACTGGGTTTAATGTTTAACGCTTTAATATAGTTGGAAATAATTAAAATATAGTTTGGATGTAAATTTTTTAAATCCACAGTAAGAAGGAGGACATTTCAAATGAAATTTAAAATGATTGTTTTTATCTTGGCAATAAGCATCATTCCGGCAATGTGTTTGGGCAATGATTTGATAGTCATCGCAAACTCCTCGGTATCCGACACCACCTTAAGTAAAAACGATTTAACTAAAATCTATTTGGGGAAAAAAAGCTCATGGAGTAATGGCGGTAAAATCAAGTTTGTTGTTCTTGGAGGAGCAACTCATGCTGCTTTTTTAGAAAACTATGTTGGCAAAACAGAATCTCAATTCAACACCTTCTGGAAGAAACAGGTGTTTACCGGTAAAGGATCGCCTCCCGAAAAGCTCAACTCAGACCAGGCCATGGTTGATTATGTGGCACAGACAGCAGGTGCCATCGGTTATGTTTCTGCCGGTACAAACGTCTCAAAAGTAAAAACAATTACAATAAAATAGAGGAGGCAAATACTATGAAAAAAAATTTAACAGCAATAATAACCATAGCAGTTATAGCTTTCTGGTTTTGCCCTGTCAGCGCCTATGAAGTAGAAGATGTCAATATCCACGGATTCATATCACAGGGATATCTGCAAAGCAGCGACAACAACTTTCACTCTAAATCAAAAGACGGCACTTTTGAATACAGCGAAATCGGTATAAATTTCAGCAAGGAATTGACGGACAGCTTGCGTCTGGGTATGCAGTTATTTTCGCGAGACCTGGGCAGCAATGGCAACAATGAAATCAAGCTTGATTGGGCCTTTGGCGACTATCGCTGGAAGGACTGGTTGGGTGTCCGCGTCGGTAAAATCAAGACACCTCATGGTCTATACAATGAAACCCGTGACGTGGATATGCTGCGAAATTCCGTTTTTTTGCCCCAGAGCGTTTACTCCGAGATCCTGCGAGACCCGGCCCTTGCCCTCCAAGGCGTCGGTATCTACGGCAGCATCGAATCGGAGGCTCTCGGCAGCTTCTCCTACCAGGCTATGGGAGGCACCCAGAATATCGAAGCCAATGAAACCACCTCCCAGGCCCTGCAGGGCCTATCTACCAGCACAACAATTGTTGAAAACGACGGTTTCGACGTGGATCATAAATACGCCTTCAGTCTTGTCTGGGATACACCGATGGAAGGCCTCCGTCTGTCTGTAACGCATTCCACAAGCAAAATTATGGTAAATTCACATATCACGGCAGAGATGCGTGGTAACCCGGCAGGCACGTTCATCGGACGTGAGATTAAAAAATTGGACAACAACGTGTATTCCCTGGAATATGTCTGGAATGATCTGATCCTGGTGGGTGAGTATATTGTACTGAAAAAGACGCAGAGACTCATTCTTGATACAGACTTCTGGGATTGGGCAAACACGAAATCAGACGGCTGGTATCTGGGCGGTGCCTACCGTTTAGCCCACTGGGTCGAATTAGGCTCCTACTATTCAGAGTCATACAATAATGCGGATGACCGTGACGGCGTTAAAGGTGCTTATGATCCCAACCATCGGGCCTATTCAAAAGACTTAGCCCTGACGCTGAGGTTCGACATTAACGATTACTGGGTCATTAAGCTCGAAAGCCATAGTATAAAAGGCACCAATGGTATCAGCTCGCTCGACATCTCGGCGGATCCGAACAAAATAGAGAAGGATTGGAACCTATTCGCTGCCAAGACAACATTCAGTTTTTAATCGTCGGAGATTATGATTCTTTAATATGGAGCATAATATGAGTATGTCATTTACAGTAGGAAGGAAAATATGGCTAAGTTTGAGCATTCTGATTTTAGGGTACTTTGTCACTATGCTGGTAGGCTTTGTTCTTGGCCAGAAAAATGAGGTCGATCTATTATCAGCTTCCGAATCACTATTTTCTGCCTCAATAAACAGCCAGAGCGCGCTGGCAGCATTCAGAGAAGAAATAAAACTTTATAACGACGCTGTACTAATGGGAGATGAGGAGGTACTTGAAACGGCCAAGAATAAAAGTGCGGAATTAAACAAGGCCCTTACATCCATCACTGCTTTTGAAGACGTCAATGCCGAAAGGAAAAGTGAAATTGAAGAAATTTTGAAACAGTATAAATCATTTCACAAATCGGCCCAGGGTATATACCGTCGCATGGCAAACGGAGAGAGTGATGACAATATCACGCAGGCCGCAATTCAACTCGGTAAACAGACTCCGGAAATTGAAAAAGGACTTATCGATCTGAAAGAGAAAACAGCCCAGGACCTCAAGAACGCCCTGCAGTATATCAGTGACAGTACCAGAAAGCTACGTTATATCAATTTGTTTGTTTTTCTGGGAGTAGTATTTATTGCCACCATATTTACATCCATTATTACAAGACGATTCATCACAAAACCCATAATAGATACTGTTTTGATGATTAAAGATATGGCCGAAGGCGGTGGAGATCTGACCCAGCGGCTTAAGATTCAATCCAATGATGAAATAGGTGACCTGGTTAGATGGTTCAATCAGTTTCTTGAAAAGATGCAAACTATGATTAAGAGTATTGCAGGAAACGCTGAAAAACTCAATCAGTCATCTTCCGAACTGTCCAACCTCTCCACTCAGATGTCTGAAGGGGCGAATCAGATGTCTGTGAAATCATATGCCGTGGCTTCTGCGAGTGAACAGATGAGCTCAAATATGAACTCCGTAGCCACAGCAATGGAAGAGTCATCCACAAATATGGACGTAATAGCGACATCGGCAGAAGAAATGACATCAACTATAAATGAAATCGCAAAGAACTCGGAAAAAGCCCGTACAATCACGGATGAATCAGTAAATAAAGCACAAAGTGTTTCTGTTCAGATCGACAAGCTTGGAGCTGCGGCCCAGGAGATTGGAAAGGTCACAGAGGTAATCTCAGAAATATCGGAACAGACGAACCTTCTTGCTCTTAATGCTACGATTGAGGCCGCAAGAGCAGGTGAAGCGGGAAAAGGATTTGCTGTTGTCGCCAATGAGATAAAAGATCTCGCAAGGCAAACTGCAGAAGCAACAGATCAGATAAAAGGCCAGATAAAGGGGATACAGAACTCAACGAATGGAACGGTTGCTGAAATTGAAGAGATACTGAATATTATTACTGATGTTAATGATATAGTAACAACAATCGCTACAGCAGTTGAAGAGCAATCAGTTTCAACAAATGAGATAGCCGGAAATGTTTCTCAGGCATCTCAGGGAATTCAGGAAGTTAACAGGAATGTTTCAGAGAGCAGCACTGTTTCAAGCGATATCGCAAGAGATGTAACAGATGTTAATCAGTCCTCTACGGATATCACCAACAGTAGTGCACAGGTAAACCTGAGTGCTGGAGAATTAAAAAAACTTTCTGAACAGTTGAGTGAGATGGTTAATAAATTTAAGGTTTAGAAAAGCCTAAAATTACTACAGTAATCGAAATAGTGGATCCATTTCAAATAACCGAATTAAGAACGCTGCTCTTTTTGAGTTTGAGTTAGTTGTGGTATTAATCCATTTTTTTAATTAGCCCATCCAAAAACTAAAGTTTTTGATCGGTAGCTGTCAGCACTCAGTGTTCAGCTTTCAGCAAAAGGCTTTTAAAATAAAGACTTAGCTGACGGCTGATAGCTGACCGCTGAAAGCTCCATCCAGAACTTGTCTCTTTCTGGATGGGCACTAATTAGGATGAGAAAAATTTGAAAAGGAAGGGGTAAGCTTTTTCTGTCTTTACGATACTCCCCGGGATGCCATTATTATCTGCTGTGTATATCTCTCTAATATATATTTGAAGACGAACGGAAAAAAGAGTCTGCAAATCACATTTCTTTATCTTCATCTGTCATGGTTTACATACCTTACATTATATTACGTTGTTCTCCATATACATGAGTGGTTGATTTGCGAAATATTCTCTGTTATTTTTCATGGAAAATGATTATATCTTACGGGAATATTATCTTTACAGTGCATTACAATCAAGGATGATTCCGGTTCTTTAAGATAAATGGTTTCATTGACCAATACAGGGTGAATATGGCTAACTTGCGGTTTTTATAAAAATACAATAAAAGAAGACAATATAGTAACATATTGATATAGCTATCAATATTATATTATTGTCTTTTGGCATACTTTCTGCTTTGTATACGGCATAAAAAAGATGAACAAATTTAAGTATCATGTGTCTAATAAATACTAAAAAGCGGCATAATACGTTTACACGCCTTTGGCGTGTTTATACGCCTAGGTGTATTTACAGACCGCTGGCTTACTTATCTTCTTCTTAAAATAAAAAAAAGATTTCATATTTATAAAGCTTCATACAAGGAAATTTATATGGTTAAGCTGGAGAACATTCATAAAACCTACCACAACGGAAGCCCGCTTCATGTGCTCAAGGGAATTGATCTTCATATTGAAGAGGGCGAATTTGTTTCAATTATGGGCTCATCCGGTTCAGGTAAATCCACGCTCCTCAATATTATCGGTATCCTGGACAACTATGATAACGGGGGATACTGGCTGGGCGGAACACATATAATGAATTTAAATGAAAAAAAGGCCGCCTATTTCAGAAACAAAATGATCGGGTTTGTATTCCAGTCGTTCAACCTGATCAGTTTTAAAAATGCCATTGAAAATGTCGCCCTTCCTCTCTATTACCAGAATATCAGCAGAAAAAAACGCAACATTATTGCCATGGAATACCTTGATAAACTTGGTCTTAAGGATTGGGCAGATCATACTCCCAGCGAGCTTTCGGGCGGACAGAAGCAGAGAATAGCCATAGCAAGGGCCATGATTACAAAACCGAGGATAATAGTCGCTGATGAGCCCACAGGCGCACTGGACAGTCAGACCTCGGTTGAGGTTATGAAACTTCTTCAGGAGATTAACAAAGAAGGTGTAACCATTGTTATTGTCACCCATGAGAAGGACATATCCCTGATGACAAAAAGGATTGTAAGGTTAAAGGACGGCCTGATTGAAGAGGATGTTTTAGAGGACAGGGAATGCTAGGTCTGGATACATGGCAGGAAATATTCAGTACGCTCGGTAAAAACAAGCTCAGGGCATTCCTGACGGGTTTCAGCGTGGCATGGGGTATTTTTATGCTCATAATACTGCTTGGTTCGGGCAACGGGCTCGAAAACGCCATGCGGCTTAATTTTGAAAGATCCCTTGTAAACAGCATGAGAATATGGGG
>JASFHE010000420.1:0-6134 GCA_050123415.1 Desulfobacteraceae bacterium
ATTCTTTAAGAATGCTCAGGGCGGTAATTCCGTCAAACATTAAAATAAAACAGGATATCAAAGTTACCGGCTATGTACTTTCCAACTCTACCCATATCACTCAGATCATGCTTAACCTTTGCAGCAATGCCGCTCATTCAATGAATCCCGGCGGGGGAATTCTTGATGTGATACTTGAAAGAATTTCAGTGGAAGATAATGACAATCCATGTGGTGTAGACGCGCCGGCAGGCAGATATCTTAAGATAACAATAAGTGATACCGGTAAAGGTATGCCTGAGGAAATAAGAGAAAGAATCTTTGAGCCATATTTCACCACCGAAGAAGCCGGATCCGGTGCAGGGCTCGGCCTTTCGGTTATTCATGGCATTGTAAAAAGCCACAACGGAGATATTATATGTAAAGCCAATGAAAACGGCGGCACAACCTTTGAGGTTTACCTGCCTGAAGAGGAAGATATAGAGAAAAATGAAAACACATTCCCTGAAAATGACGTAAAAACAGGAAACGGAAAGATACTTGTTATAGATGATGACCCGGTACTTGTCAGGCTGGTTGTCGAGATGCTCGAAATAATGGGGTATGAAGCTGTATCAAGCGTAAGCAGTAAAGAGGGATTGCGAATTTTCAAGGATGCTCCAAGGGATTTTGACCTTGTAATTACAGATATGACCATGCCCGAAATAACCGGTGACATGCTTGCACGGGAAATTATTTCCATACGCAACAATATCCCCATAATCTTGTGTACGGGATTTAATGAACATATATCCGAAGCTCAGGCCAAAGAAATAGGTATAAGCGAATTTATTATGAAGCCAGTTAACATGAAACTACTTTCGTCTGCAATACAACGGGTTATGCAATATTAATTCTAACAGTGTCCATCCGGAAAGAGCCAATTTCTGGATGGAGCTTTCAGCGTTCAGCTATCAGCCGTCAGCTAAGTCTTTATTTTAAAAGCCTTTTGCTGAATGCTGAGTGCTGACAGCTACCGAACAAAAACATTAGTTTTTGGATGAACACTGCTATAGATACGGATAAAGAAGCCACGCGATGGCATCTCTTGTTCTGATTAACATATGACGTGAATCTATTTCGGCGAGAGTTATCTTTTTTGACTGGTCCCGGCATTTTATAATGTGTTCAGAGAGAAGGGATACAAATTCTCTGTCATATACCTCCAGTGAAAGCTCAAAATTAAGCCGGAGACTCCTCGAATCCATATTCGCGGTACCTATCTGTGCATAATATTCGTCAACAACAAAAAGCTTTGTATGCACAAACGGGGGCGGCTGATAGTAAACGTTGACACCCCTTTGCAGCAGTTCCCATAACATGTTTCTTGTTGCCCAGTGGACATACGGAAGGTTGTTTTTCTGAGGAAGCAGTATATCCACTGCCACTCCCTTGAGGGCCGCTGTCTGAAGAGCGGATATCATCTCTCTGACAGGAAGAAAATAGGGTGTCATAATAAGAACACGTTTACTGGCCGAAGCAATAGCCCCGGCCAGTATTGTGGCAAGTTTATTAAAATCTTCATTAGGGCCCTCGGAAATAACACGGCATTTCGCTCCGCTCGTATCATATGCATCTTCAGGCGGAACTACCTCAATATCTTTATCATTGATAAAATTCCAGTCATCGATAAATACCTTTAGAATCTGTGAAACCACGGGGCCCTGTATCCTGAAATGTGTATCTATTACCCTTGATTTATTTAACAGATTATCCGCAAGATTATATGAACCTATATTCATCCCTCCTGTAAAACCTGCCTTTTTATCAACAACAAGAATTTTACGGTGATTTCTAAGATTAATATGAATAGAGGGAGGTATGAGCGCCGGAGGAATAAATCTTGAGACCTCTACCCCTCTTTTTTTCAATAAGCTTCCGGCCCTTGGCAGTGAATAGTATTCGCCGATACCATCAAGTATCACCTTAACCTCAACACCACGTTCTCTTGCGCTGGCAAGTTTGTCTATAAACTGCCGGCCCATATGATCGGTCTTGAAAATATAGGTTGAAAAAAATATGGAATGTTCTGCTTTGTCGATGGCATCAAGCATTGCAGGATAGGCAGCTTCACCGTTATGAAATATATCAATCCTGTTTCCTGAAGTAAGGGGGATACCAGTTACAAAGTTTACAATATTTGCTATTTTATTATATTCTATGGGTACCGGAAGGTGAGGATCGGGTAAAGCTGTATACTCTTCAATGGATTCGAAGCCTATAAAACCGCTGAAAGGTGTTTTGCCCGTCAGTTTTCTGGCCCGTGTCCGAATCCTGTTTATCCCGAACAGAAAATAAAACAGGCATCCGAATACAGGAAACATTAAGATTACAGCCAGCCATCCAAGGGAGGCCTTTGGGTCACGCTTATATAACAACGCGTGCCAGGCCAGTAGAAATGTAATGATAATATTGGCCAGCAGAAGGATGTAATGATAATATTTTACCGGGCTTAATAATATTTCCATTTACACCTGATAACTGCTCATGGGATTAATTATTTACGACTTCACCTATGAAAGTGTATATGTTATTTTATTTATTTACAAGCAATATAAAAACGAGTCACAGGGACAAAATACAGGTGAAACATGAAATTACAAAAGGAAATAAAAAAGACTGGAGTAAATGTTGAAAATACTGCCCAGGCATTTCTGGAGCTTTTGGCATTAAGGGGAATAGATTGTTTTTTCGGCAACGCGGGAACCGATTTTGCCAGCATTGTTGACGCCTTTGCAAGGAGAGAAAAGGAATGCAAAAAAACACCATGGCCTGTAACCATCCCCCATGAGATCCCCCTCATCAGCATGGCCCATGGATATTATCTTGTAACAGGCAGGGTTCAGGCAGCAATGGTACATGTGGGTGTAGGAACAGCCAACGCACTGGGTGCTGTTATGGGCGCCCAGCGTTCAAGGATACCCCTGCTCTTTTTTGCAGGCAGAACCCCCGTAACTGAAATTGATAATCCTGCTTCACGCTCTTCTTTTGTTCACTGGGCGCAGGAATGTTTTGACCAAGCCGGCATAGTCAGGGAATTTGTAAACTGGGACTATGAGCTTAAATATCCGTCGCAGCTTGAAGACGTTGTTGACAGGGCGCTTGTCATGGCCCTGTCCGACCCCAAAGGCCCTGTATACCTGACCCTGCCGAGAGAAATCCTTTACTCGGATTTTAAAGGAAAGGAATTCAATACAAAACTACAGTATGATTTGCCGACACATTATCCGGACCCGGATAAAATATCCAGGGTGGCAGAGCTGATTGCCGGGGCTGAAAATCCGCTAATCATAACTTCATCCTCAGGTCTCAGGACACAGACTGTCCGGGCCCTTACAGAGCTTGCCGAAAAAACGGGCACAGGCGTTGTCTCATTTAAACCGGAATACATGAATTTCCCTCATGATCATTACTGTCACCAGGGGTTTTCACCGGACCCACTGCTTTCGGACGTAGACCTTGTTATTGTGATGGACAGTGATGTGCCGTGGTATCCGTCGGTAAAAAGTCCTTCTGACTCGGCTACCATTGTTAATATTGGTATTGATCCGTTATACAGCAGATACCCTGTGCGGAGTTTTCCTTCTGATATTACCATAAATGCCGATTCATACCTTACTGTAAACAGTCTCATAAAGGAGCTTTCAGGATCTGTTAAAATCAGCAACAGGATACTTGAAGGACGACATAACAGGCTGAAAGCAAGGCACGACCGATTATTCACAGACCTTTACTCAAAGGCTGAAAACTTATCGGATTCCATTCCTCTTGATCAAGGATTTGTATCATCCCGCATAAACCGGATTATTGATAAAGATACAATAGTTGTAAATGAATATGACAATCAGATGATCTGGCAGATGAATCACAATCCGGGATGTTACTTTGGCGTGTCTCATGCCGGGTACCTGGGATGGGGCGTAGGGGCAGCCCTTGGAATCAAGATGGCTTCTCCTGATAAAACAGTCATCACAACTGTCGGAGACGGGTCATATATGTTTTCCGTGCCATCGGCCTGCCATTTTGTATCAAATGCCTATGACCTGCCGATACTTGTTATAGTTTATAATAACCAGTCATGGGAGGCGGTAAAGCATGCAACCCTGGGCATTCATCCCGGCGGATGGGCAGCAAAGGGAACGGATATGCCTTTGAGTGAACTCAGACCTTCACCGGACTATGAACAGATATGTACCGCCTTTGGCGGCTATGGAGAAAAAGTAGAAAGACCTGAAGATCTGGACAGAGCTATTATGCGTGCCCTTAATGCAGTAAAAATTGAAAACCGTCAGGCCTGCCTTAATGTGGTCTGCAAATAAAAACTAAGGAAATATACTTATATGAGTTTTGAAAATTTGGATTTAATTGATGAATTATTACAGGCAGTCAATGAACTGGGATTTATTACTCCTACACCAATCCAGGCAGAGGCAATCCCTGAAATAATTGGAGGAGACAGGGATCTGATAGGTCTTGCACCTACCGGGACCGGAAAGACGGCAGCATTCGGATTACCGATGATCCAGTTGATAGATTTTGACCTGAAAAATACACAGGGACTTATCATCTGCCCTACAAGAGAACTATGCGCACAGATTTCCGATGATATCAGGAAATTATGCAAATATGTAAAAAGCGCCAGGGTTGCTGCCATTGCCGGCGGTGCAAGTATGGAAAGCCAGATAAAACAGGTAAAGAAAGGTGTGCAGATAATCGTTGCCACTCCTGGCAGATTGCTTGATCTTATCAACAGAAACATCGTCAAACTCTTTGATGTCGGCTATGTTGTTCTGGATGAAGCTGATGAAATGCTTAATATGGGATTCAAAGAAGATTTAGATGCCATCCTCAAATGCACACCGGATGATAAAAAGATATGGCTTTTTTCAGCTACAATGCCTGATGAAGTCGCAGGAATTACCAGGCAGTATATGTCAGATCCTGCCAGGGTAACTGTAGGCAAAAGGAACAGGGGTGCAAAAAATATCATACACCTGAATTATATCATTCATGAAAAAGACAGGTATCAGGCATTAAAAAGGATTCTTGATTATTTCCCGGATATCTATGGTCTTGTATTTTGCCGTACCCGAAAAGAAACACAGGAAATAGCTGAAAAACTTATGCGGGACAACTATGATGCTGATGCCCTGCATGGTGATCTTTCCCAGGCGGCGCGTGATAATGTAATGAAGCGTTTTAAGAGCAAATCCCTTCAGATTCTCATAGCCACCGATGTTGCGGCAAGAGGACTGGACGTAAAAGACATTTCTCATGTTATAAATTATAAACTCCCGGATGAACCACAGATATATACGCACAGAAGCGGCAGGACAGCCAGGGCCGGAAAATCGGGGATATCAATAGTAATTATAAATTCCAGAGAAAAGAAAAAACTGGAGATGATAGAAAAAAAAGCAGGGGTTCAGTTTACATATACAAAAGTCCCGAAGGGAGATGAGGTATGCGAGAAACAGCTTTATTCCATGATTGGCAGGATGGTAGATGTTGATGTGGACTATGAAGAGATAGCACCATTCCTTGATCCGGTCTACAGCACGCTCAAAGGACTTTCCAGGGAAGAGTTGATACAAAAATTTATATCCGTAGAATTTAACAGATTCCTGGATTATTATAAGGATTCAGAAGATATAAATGCTCCTCTGGCAAAAAGAAGTGAAAGAAGCTCAAATATATTACCGGGAAAATCAAAACGATTTTTCCTGAATGCCGGTGCACTGGATAACTTGAGTAAAAAGAGTTTAATTAAAACTGTCTGCAAAAAAGCCGGAATAAGCTCCCAGAAAATTGGCCCAATAGAAATCATGAGAGAATTTTCCTTTTTTGAGGTTGAATCAGGCGTAGCAGCCAAGGTCCTGAAAACCATGAAGGGTGCAATACTGGACGGAAGAGAAATCAATATTGAATATGCAGAAAAAAAACAACGCAAAGATAAGAAATCAGTAAAGCGTAAAAAGAAAAGGAAGTGATAAACAGTCAAAATACCACCGCCAGAGGCCTATAATAACGAAATCCAGGTGAAATTAACAATCCGATGGCAATGACTCACAACCAAACAGGCAGGCGAGTGACTGAACAGCATTAAGTAAAATTGC
>JASFHE010000421.1:0-6095 GCA_050123415.1 Desulfobacteraceae bacterium
ATAATTAGGTTATTGCAGGTCGCCGCAAAATTTATTTACTATTTGTCAAGAAAATTCTTTATTAAAATGATTTTTTTCACCACTTTCTTTATATTATGCAAGAACCTAACCGGATATTACTGAATAATATTAGCAAGATAGTATTTTTCGTGAAAAAAAAATTGTATTAATGATCAAGAATTTGCTGCCTTTTTTTGAGAAATTTATGAAAACAAACGGTTTTTCCCTGGATGGATCGGCGGCAGGTAAACCATCCAGGGATAGCTAACAACCCGCAGCCTTCGCGGGCTTATAATCTTTCTCCCTCCCGTTGGCAGAAAGTTTTTGTTCGAGCTGCTCCAGTCGCTTGAGAATTTCAGCGTTTTCAGATTTGAGTTTGTGAATTTCGATGTTTTGTGTCTCGATCATTTTTTCCCGCTGCACGGTACGGGAAAGGGTCTTAAGATTTTGGTGTATAGCACTTATAATTCCATAGTCACCATAATTATAAATTTCCCTTAAACACTCAACGTCTTTACCGAATGAACCATCAGGTGTCTCATTTAGCGTATCTATATTATATGTAGTTTCAGTATCACCCTCATTCTTCGGATTCCCCGGATCATTCTCACCATAAACTGCCTCAAGGTGCATGGCAAAATCTTCTGAATACTCTTTAACAGGGGTATCATCATATTTTAAAAAAAGTCTCTCATTCTTTAGCATGACAACTTTATACGGCTCATCTTCCCCCGAAAGAAGCCAGATAGGATTTACTTTATATATCTCAATTAATTTTCTTAGAGGTTCAAATGATGGTTCGTATTTATGATTTTCGATATTACTAACGTTACTTACTGATAATCCAATATTTTTAGCGAATTCACCCTGGTTTTGGCCATAAAACAACCTTACATAAGTGAATCTGCCACCAATTTTATCCATATTAATTTGAGATATATCTATTTTTTTTCTTGACATTATTTTATATTACTCATAATACTGTTAAATATCCGATTCTCATTTTACATATATCAGTAAAAGGAACCCAAATGAACTCAGAAGAAATCAGAATTGAACTTTTTAAAGTTCGAAAAACAAAGTCTATGTCTGATATCGCCAAAGATCTCGGAGTTTCCAGGTCACATGTTACGCAGGTTGTAAAAAGAAAGTTCCCTTCCCGGAGAGTAAAGCTGGCAGTAGCCAAAGCAATAGGCCGTGATCCCAGAGAAGTGTGGCCCGAAGAACCTAAAACTGTCTGGTCTGAACTATTAAAAAGGCCAGCTAGTTTGTAAAATTTCATTTTATATGAACAGAAAAACAGCCAAATTCGGCAAATAAAAATATATAGCATCAGTAAAACATCATAATAAATTAATCACGTAATCTTAAATAATTCAATTGCTTAGGAGTTTTTGTAGTCATAGTAATTAGCAATTAGCTTTAGTCTAATGCTTTTAAAGCTTTTATCAGGGGAACCTTTCCATATTCTAAAGTCTTAGCTGGGGCCTCATTTTTGGTCATATATCGTGATAAATATTCAGAAATAACTTGGCCTTTAAATCTGAACCCTACACTAAGATCGACAAGTTTACTTTTTATTTAATTAACTTGTCAATGTTCATTTTAGCGTTTTTTTGGTCGGAACACTCTAAAGAGCGGTTAAAAGATGTTCAACGTAAATCAATTAAATAGGAGGAACTTTATGGGAGGAGAAAGAAGTTTTTTTAAAGACTGGCTATTGTATTGCTTAGTCCTGTGTTTCATTTCAATGTTATTGGGGCTTTCATTACCTGTGTTTGCCGCTGATGATGACGAAGAAGATGATGAATTTACACTGGAAGAGATCATAGTAACAGCGGAAAAGAGGGAGGCCGTACTACAGAAGGTACCGATGGATATCACGGTAGTAAGACCGGATGACATGGAGCGTTTTAACGTACACCAGATGTCGCAGCTTCAAAAAATGATTCCGGAACTTTCAACGGCTGAAGGCGCGGCAGGAACAGGCTTTTTAAATTTAAGTATCCGTGGTAATGAGTCGAAATACTGGAATCCTACCTCTGAGCAAACAGTTGCCGTCAACATTGACGGCATGCCGCTTACAAGGTCCAATGGCCTGGAGGGGAAATTCTATGACCTTGAGCGCGTTGAAATGCTCGCCGGGCCTCAGGGGACCCTTTATGGAAGAGGTTCTACAGCAGGCTCTCTGACTATGATAAGTAAAAGACCTGATATAGGCCAGTTTGGCGGTAATATACAGTTTGAGTATGGCAGCTTCAACCGTCGTCGCATAGAAGGTGCCTTGAACGTTCCTGCCACAGACAAGTTGGCGTTTCGTATGTCAGGCCGCTCAATACAACGTGACGCCCAGGATGACGTGGGTATAAGTGTCCAGGATATGTGGGGCATGCGCGGGTCAATTAATTGGGAACCGTCCGACCGTCAGTCTCTGGTAATTACTGTTGACACGGACTCCACCAATAACAGGGGCGGTTACGGCTACAACGGGGTTTACTTCAAAGCCTTTGGCGATGTTGAAATCGTGGCAAACCCTGATCCCAATCTTACTGATGAATTTCGTAAATATGCTTCGGGCGGAACTGTAAGAACTCCCTATAAGGCCAGATGGTTTTATACCGAAGGCGATGATGAGCAGCAGCAAAGGAGTGATTCATGGGGCACCAGCGCCACCTACGAACATGAGCTTGACTGGGGATGGCTTGTTGCCAAGTATGGTTACCGATCCGTGACTCAAGATCTTAGTTATGTAGCTGCCCAGCAGCCAACTTTACAACCTCTGGGATCTTATACCACTAAGTCCTGGTTTAACACAGATACCATGGATCCTGAAACAGGAGAGATCACTCCGTCAGGTACGGCCCCGGGTGATGACGGTTATGGGGAAGTCAACTGGTATAATACTACTTATCAAGTTCAACAAGATCCGTTAACAGGCGACAATATCCCTGTCACCCAGTTGATTCTTTATGCACCTCAAACCACGAATTATGTTAGTACGTTAAGCAATACTGTTTCCCGCACAAGCAATTTTGAAACATATTTTAATTCCGCTCAAAGCATTGCTGATGGCGACAAAATACAGTGGATTGCAGGCGGCTTGTTAACGAATGACAGTGTCACGGAAATAGCCAGGGTATCTGAAAATGTTCATGATTCCTGGGACCTCCGAGAATACGCGTTATACGGGCAGTTGCAATATGCGCCCTTTGCCGGACTGACTTTTTCCGGCGGTTACCGCTACCTATGGGATACTAAGAAGTTTGAGGGAAATGACTATGGCACGGGCTTGCACGGATCAGGTCCGGATAGCACATGGGGGCAATATATTCCCAGACCGCAGGATCCGTCAATGTTCAACCATTATACCTACAAGGTGGATTTCAACACCTATCAGGGTAATGTTTCATGGCAGGCAACCGAAGATATTATGACATATGTGAGTTATTCCAAAGGTATGAAGACCATTGAGCTTGGAAGGGACGGTCGTCCTGTACCCCCGGAACAGATGAACTCCGCTGAAGCCGCTGTCAGAAGCAGGTTTTTTAATGGGCGCCTTCAGACTAACCTGACCGTATACTATCAGGAGTATAAAAACAGAAATGACTGGTATAATTCCTATCAATGCCGTATTCCTCAATATAACAATGATGGTGTTTTTACGGGATGTCAAGTTATAGGTGAATCGGCTTCCAACGTTGATTACGTAGAGCAAACCAGAGGGGTTCTGTCACCCGGCGGTTCCAAGGGACACGGCGGTAGAGCGGATATAACCTGGAGAATTACGCTTGCGGATACTTTAAGGATAAATGCTTCATATGAGCATAACGAATATGATGAGTACAATGTTGGTAACGCGATGCGGGAGGCCTTTGAGCGTTACTGGGGCGAGGGTAATGTTCACTCCGCAGAACTTCCTGATAACAAAAAAGACAGATCAGGTGAGGAATTCGGTGGGCGCCCATGGAGAGGAAACATAACCTATACGCGCATGTGGTACATTGGAACAGATATGCTTATGACCTCACTTACCGGTTTTTATGAAGGTGAGGGTCTTGAGCAGTACAAACATAGAGGAGATGATGATGAAACTGTTTGGGAAGGAAATCCTGACTACATCACATTGGATGCGTCCATAAATTATTCATCAACCAAATGGGTGCCGGAAGGCTGCAGGTGGACATTTAGTGTCTATGGAAACAATATCCTGGACAACGATGAGCTGGCAAGCAGATGGTGGAATGACGGTACTGAGGGTTTTTTCCAAACCTGGAGATTTCCTGCGAATTCAGGATATATAAGCGGTACATTTTTACCGCCCAGAACTATTGGCGCTTCATTTACCCTTAATTTTTAGGCGAAACAAAAAAAGCTGGCGCAATAAACGGCGTCAGTCCATATAAGTGGCCTCCAGGATTCACTTTTTTAAAAAGGAGAAAACAAAGATGAAATGTACAAAAATCAAGTATAGCTTGTTGTTAATTGTACTTATGACAATGGTATTTACCATGTCCTGCAAAACCGAGACGGAAGGGGATTTTAAACCTAAACGTTATTACACTATTTCCGGTGAAGCTTTTAATATCGCCGGCGAACCTCTGCAGAATGTCACGATTGAGGTTACAGGCTATAATATGTATTACAGTGACGCGAAAGAGCCTACTGACTATTTTGGCGCCCAGACCGACTCGGATGGCGTTTACACACTGGAAGTAATAAGCACTGAAAGAGTGGATAATGTTTCCCTGAAATTTTCCGGAAATGGCCTTGTACCTAACTACGTGAATGTCGGGGTAACAGAGGATCAAACGGTTGAAAAATCAGCAATGCTGCAGACAAGGAGCGCTTTTCAGACTATTACAGACACAACAATAGACAATACAATAACCTTTAGTGGCGGAACCTCTGTTGTAATCAGCGCGAACACACTGGTTGACGATTCGGGCGCCGCTGTTTCAGCCGCGCAGGTATCTGTTACCTATATTGACACAACCGCTGAGATAGGCCTTTTACCAGGTGAGCAATACAGCACGGACGGCGGGTCGCTGAAACTTTTTTCAACTTTCGGTATGGCTGAAATAATTGTTCGGGATACCGACGGTGATCCACTGTATCTTGCCAGCGGCTCCACAGCGACCATTTCAATCCCTCTGGGAGCTGTTACGGGAACTGGTCCTCCCGCAACCGTCACCCTCTGGTACTATGATGAGGCAGGTGCGGAATGGTTGCCTCAAGGCGATTTAACCCTTAACGGGGCTGCCTATGAAGGAACAATTTCTCATTTTTCAATATTTAACGCCGGTATATCATTTGATCCGGCATACATTCAAGGCACTGTTATAGACCAGATAGAAGATATCGTCTATAGCGCGGAAATTTCCCTCTTCAAGGATCTGTTTTCAGACGAAGGCGTTTGGCAGGCATGGTATCTTACCGGCCCCGAGGGGAATTACCCTTCTATTCTGGATACCAGTCTGTCAGGAGTTGTACCTGATGATATGAGAGGATATATACCTGTACCGTCTGGCACTGAAATAACCTTGTATGCAAAATATATAAACACTGAAAATAATGATGAACTTTTCGAACACAGTGAAACATTTACAGTAGCTGCTGGGGAAACGTTAACTATTGAACCTATTGTTTTTGAGCTTTCAACGACTGCTTTTATCACAGGAACTGTATTTTATGAAAATGGACAACCTGCCGAAGGAATGTGGCTCCGCTTTATGGAACCGCCGGCCGAACAAACTAGTAAGGTGTACGGAAATTTTGGCAGGGTAGATGCCGAAGGTACACTTGTAAATGTAGTGAACTATGTGTCAACAACTGACCCGGAAGTCGCTGTGACTGCTGAAACGGAAGGTTACCTGTTTATGTCTTGGGGCCCCCCGGACGGTGATTTAACTGTTATTAGTTGGGAAATAGAGGGAGAAGAAGCTGAATTCCTTACGGGAAGTGATTCTATAATATTATATACAAGCACACTGCCAGGTCTGAGTCATAATCATAAAATCATCCTTCAAACTCGTGAAGAGGGTCCACCTCCTCCGACTCCCATGACTTATGTTAGAGGAACTGCTACACTTGCAGAT
>JASFHE010000422.1:0-6063 GCA_050123415.1 Desulfobacteraceae bacterium
ACAAAATAAAACCGGATATAGTACTGCATCTACTTGATTTGATTGAAGATAGTATTATTGTACCTATTAAACTATCAACTGCGAAACTTTAGTTTAGGACTTGTTAAAAACAGCTTTTTACAAACATGGATTCTCGCCTTATACTAACCACGAAGGACACGAAGAAAAACTTAACAGTTTTCATTTTTTTACTTCGTGTCCTTCGTGCTCTTCGTGGTGAAAATTTTATCTTTCGGATTTATGCCAATGTGATCTCAGGCTTAATTCAACAGTATCGGGTTTAAAACTCTGTTTAATATAGTACTGCAATATGGTAGTGTATTGACCATCTGGAAGTAACTCTTTCGCTATTTTTTAAATGCAGGATAAAATGGAAATACCTATTCTTAAAGATGTTATCATTATATTCGGGCTTGCTATTGTTGTTATTTTCATATGTTCACGGATATACATCCCTGCGACCGTGGGTCTTTTAATAACAGGAATTATAGCCAGCCCCCACGGTCTGGGCCTGATTCATTCGGTCGAGGAGGTCGAGATCCTTGCCGAAATAGGTGTAATCCTGCTGCTTTTTACAATCGGTATTGAATTTTCAATGGAAAACCTGCTTCGTGTCAGGAGGACTGTTTTACTTGGCGGTACGGCCCAGGTGCTGATTACCATTCTTGTGACCTTTTTTATTGCCCTAAAAGCAGGAATGCCTGTGACCCACGGCCTGTTTGCAGGATTTTTGGTGGCATTGAGCAGCACTGCAATAGTCCTTAAAATATTTCAGGACAGGGCAGAGATAGAAAGTTCTCAGGGACGGACTTCTCTGGCCATACTGATTTTTCAGGATATTATTGTTGTCCCGATGATGATCATACTTCCCCTTATGGCTGGAGGTTCATCGGAGAATATGGTTGATGCGGTACTCGGCCTTCTAAAAGGAACAGGCATAATTGTGCTGGCAATATTGAGCGCCAGGTGGGTTGTTCCTAAAGTCCTTTTTTTAATTGCCAGGGTGAGAAGCAGGGAGCTTTTTCTTTTAAGCATTATTTTTATCTGTTTTGCTGTGGCGTTTTTAACCCACTATGTTGGCCTGTCACTTGCCCTTGGCGCGTTCCTTGCCGGGCTTATTATTTCGGAAACAGAGTTCAGCCACGAAACCCTGGGAAGTATCCTTCCCTTTAAGGATATATTTACGAGTCTCTTTTTTGTGTCCATGGGCATGCTGCTGGATGTGGATTTTTTATTAGGTCATCCGCTCCAGGTAGCTACCATGACTTTCTCCATTATCTGTATCAAATGTCTGATAGCCATAACCGCCGTACTGATTGCAGGAATGCCCCTTCGCATTGCCGTTTTGACAGGCTTCTCGCTGTGTCAGGTAGGTGAATTCAGCTTTATACTTTTTATGAAAGGAGCTGATCTGGGCCTTTTCAGGGGCGAATACTATCAGCTGTTTTTAAATGTCGCGGTTATTTCAATGGGACTTACTCCTGCTATGATATATCTGTCCCATCTGCTCGCATCAAAGATGGACAAAATAAAAATCAGCAGCAGTCTGTTTACCGGGTGGCGCAAGGATTTAATGGCCGGGACTATTGAGAAAAAACTCTCTGACCATATCATTATCATCGGCTTTGGTCTCAACGGCAGGAATCTGGCTAAAACATTAAAGGCTTCCGGAATTGATTACATGGTAGTTGAAACAAACCCTGACACGGTATCAAACGAGAGAAAAAAGGGCGAACCGATATTTTACGGCGATGCAACCAGGGAGGAAGTTCTTAAAAGTGCGGGAATTTCAGGCGCCAGGGTACTTGTTGTTGTTATAGCAGATCCGGCTGCAACACAGAGGATTGTAAATAACGCAAGAAAAATGAATCCTAAGATATATATAATAGCCCGTACACGTTTTATGTCGGAGGTGGAAGAGCTTTCCGGGCTGGGCGCAAATGAGGTAATCCCTGAAGAATTTGAAACATCCATCGAGATATTCAGCCGGGCACTATCCAAATATCTTATCCCGAAGAGTGAAATTGATAGACATGTCAGCGATATACGCACTGACGGTTATCAGATGCTCAGATCCATGGGAAAAGTATCGAACAGCTTTGCAGACCTGAAATACCAGTTGCCGGATATCGAGATCGGCACCTTCAGTATAGATCCTGATTCAACGGTAGCAGGCAGGTCGCTCAGTGAACTCAGGCTGAGAAATCAGTTTGGAATAACCCTGCTGGCCGTTCGAAGAGAGGGAAAGACAATTGCCAATCCTGAAAGCAGTTTTGTTATACATGCCGGAGATATACTTATATTTATCGGTAAACCGCATGGATTAACAGACGCGTGCGAATTCTTCAATGAAAGCTGCAGTGAAGATTTTGGGGCATTATAAAAATAAATCTCATTATTGACAAAAACGGTTCCATAGGTAATTTAACAAAAACGAATAAACCTTTGGCCGATGAAAAAGGAGTATATTATGAAACTGGAAACAATTGAAGCGCGTGATCTTCCTGATGCATGGTTTCAGTGCGTATACAGGATACTGGAAGCAGGATCCGAATATGTTATAGACAGGGGCAGCTTTGAAGGCCAGAAAAGGCTGGAGTATGATTACATAACAGTCCATATAAAACATCCCGGGGTAAGACCTCTGATTCCTGATATTCCCCCGGGTCTGGGTATCCCCAATCCCGTTGCCGAGGGATATATAGAAGAATACCTTCCATACCTGATGACTTCGGCCAAAAAGGAAGGAGAGGATTATACATACGGCCAGTATCTTGAAAAACAGATAGATGAGGTTATCCGCATGTATAAGGAGGATGGTCACGGTACAAACCAGGCCTACATGACCGTGGGCGAGCCGGATGCGATCTTTCTTAATGATCCCCCGTGCCTGAGGGGTATTGATACACGGGTAAGGGATAACAAGCTCCATTTTATGGTGTATTTCAGGTCATGGGACCTGTGGAACGGTTTTCCGGCAAATCTTGGCGGCATCCAGCTATTAAAGGAGTATATGGCCTCAAGTATCGGTGTTGATGACGGCGAGATTATAGCATCAAGCAAGGGGCTTCACCTCTATGATTATGTCTGGGAACTGGCAAAGCTAAGGACAATGAAAGAAGGCGCTTAAGTTTACAATGAAGACGGATTTAAAGTCACTCTCTGCCGATGAAACCGGTGAATGGATAAAGGAACTGGGGCTTGAAGCTTACAGGGCAGGGCAGATAAGACAGTGGCTGTTTAATAAAATGGTTTTCTCCTTTGATGAAATGACCAATCTTTCCGTTTCTATCAGGGAGTTATTAAAGGAAAAGGCATTTATCAGCAGTATTGAAAAGGTCAAAACCCTTGTATCCGAGGACACAACCGAGAAATACCTGTTTAAGCTCCATGACGGTCATTTTATAGAGTCTGTACTCATACCTGAAAAGGATCATTTTACTCTCTGCATATCATCCCAGGCAGGTTGCGCCATGGGGTGCACCTTTTGTCATACCGCACGCCAGGGATTCAAGAGAAATCTCACCCCCGCTGAGATAATTGAACAGGTAATAGAAACCAAAAGGGGAATGGAAGACCCTGACAGGATTACGAACATTGTGCTCATGGGTATGGGGGAGCCTCTTGCAAATTACGAAGCGGTTGTTACCGCAGTCAATAACATAATAGATGACAATAGCCTTAATTTTTCCCGCAGGAGGGTGACACTTTCAACATCAGGCCTGGTACCATTTATAAGGAAACTGGGAAAAGACACTCCTGTAAACCTTGCAGTGTCCCTTAATGCCGGGGATGATGAAACCAGAAACCGCATTATGCCCGTGAACAAAACATATAACCTGAAAAGCCTTATAGCCGCCTGCAAAGAGTTTCCGCTCCCAAACCGGAGGATGATTACCTTTGAGTATATACTCATCAAGGGGGTTAATGACCGGGATGAGGATGCAGTAAAGGTGGCAAAACTGCTCAGGGGAGTAAGGGCAAAGATAAACCTGATACCGCTTAACCCGGGTCCTGATCCCGAAATGAGGGCGCCTTCATGGGACGATATGGTCAGGTTTCAGAATATACTGGTTGAAAAAAAGTACACGGTAATAATCAGGAAAAGCAAGGGTCAGGATATACTGGCTGCATGCGGTCAGTTGAGCGGACAGGAGACTTTAGAGTAACGCCTGTTGGGCTGAAGACTGAAGGCTGTCAGGAAAATCCAATTCAAAATTCAAGAATACCGGATGCTGGATACTGGTTTCTTGATACTGGGAAAAACTGGGCACGGCGCGCCGTGCCCCTATGGTTTTGTTTCCTATCCAGCATCCAGGATCAGGTATCAGGCATTATCTTCCAGAAGCAGATATCCTGTATTTTTTCCCCTGCCATGTGTCTCTTTCCTCAAGTCTTTTTTTAAAAAGGTTAAGGTTATTTGTTTTTTCAAGTGTCCAGGAAGGGGCGATGAGGTTATCCCTGTCCGGATCGCCTGTTACCCTTTGAATGATAAATTCAGGCGGAAGCAGTTCGAGAAAATCAATAAGGATCTCGATATATTCATCCCTTTCCATGCACGAAACTTCTTCATCAAGATACATCTCTGCCAGCCGGGTTCCCTTTGTAACATAAAGGGAGTGAATCTTAATGCCGCTAATGGGCTGATCCGCAAGAAATCGCGCGGTTTCCATCATCATATCCCCTGTTTCACCGGGAAGGCCGAGAATCACATGCGCACAGATATTTAAACCATATTCCGCTGTCATGTTAACCGCGTCAGCAAATGCCTTTACATCGTGTCCCCGGTTAATGGCCGCAAGAGTCCTGTCATGGGAAGACTGAAGGCCGTATTCAATCCACACAAGGTAATTATTTGTATAGGAATTCAGAAGCTCTAGTTTTTCACGGTCAATACAGTCAGGTCTCGTGCCAATGGAAAGACCAACAATTCCCTCGCATGAGACAGCCTGATCATACAACCCTTTTAATGTCTCCACAGGCGCATGGGTGTTGGTGTATGACTGGAAGTAAGCGATGTATTTATCTGCCCCGTATCTTTTTTTTGCCCACTCTATACCTGTTGGCAACTGCTCCTTTATGGATATGCCATGCAGGGTCTTTGCACCGGTTCCCGATCCCTTATGATCACAGTATATGCAGCCTTTGCCTGATATCCTGCCATCCCTGTTTGGGCACCCAAGCCCTGCGTCAAGGGATATCTTTTGAACCCTCTGGCCGAATATCTCCTTCAGGTAGCTGTTGTAGTCTCTGTATCTGTTTTTTATTTCTATCAAAGTCAGTCCATCTCAATGGTTATTTCATTCATGCTCATTACTTCCAGGAATTGTTTAGGATCATCCGTTACTTTGCCCACTATATTAACAGCGCTTGCAGGTACAATTTCTCCCGGCCCGCTCATTGGCGTTGGGCCGAAAAAGATGCAGAAGGCCTTACCTGTCGGCCAGTATCCCAGGTCTCCGGGCTCGACCTTTTTCTTTGCACTTCCATCAAGCCCTGAGGTGACAGGAATACTGAAATATATCTCTTCTCCCCATGTGCTGAAAGATGAAGTTAAGGGAAGAATTTCAGCAATTTTTTTTGCAGTTACAGTATCGTTAAGCTCTGCATTGACAGAGAGGTCTCCAATTTTTATGGTTATTTTCATATTGATCTCCTGAAAAGGTTTTCTTTCAATTATTTCACTTGTCGAAGATCCCGCGGTAGTGTTCGGGAATCCCTCGAACCATTTAATATTTCGATCGGTATAACCTCAAGCTGTTTGATACAACGGTTATACTGCTCATTGCCATTGCAAGGGCAGCTAAAATAGGGTGGAGCTGCCTTAAAAACATAGGGAGAAACTTCACAGGATACAGTATCCCTGCAGCAATGGGAATAAGCGCGACATTATAGAAGAAAGCCCAGAACAGGTTCTGTCTTATTACTCCCATTGTCTTTCTGCTGAGATTTATGGCACCTGGTATTCCTCTTAAGTCTCCGCTTGAAAGTATGATGTCTGCCGATTCAATTGCTACATCTGTCCCTGTTCCTATGGCAATGCCCACATCAGCCTGCGCGAGT
>JASFHE010000423.1:0-6057 GCA_050123415.1 Desulfobacteraceae bacterium
GCTTCCTGTTGACCGGGTCTTTACAATGAAGGGTTTTGGAACCGTTGTTACCGGGACTACCATATCCGGAAGTATCAGCCTCGGAGATGAAGTTTCCGTCTATCCCCAGGAAATACACAGTAAAATACGCGGCATACAGGTGCATAATGAAGACGCGGAAAGTGTCAGCGCCGGTTTACGTACAGCCATAAATATTCAGGGAATGGAAAAGGCCCAGATCCAAAGGGGTAATATCCTTGCTGCCAGGGATACCCTCAAACCTACATACATGGTGGATGTGGAGCTTGACCTTCTTTCTTCATCACCAAAGCAGCTTAAAAACAGGGCAAAAGCGCGTTTTCATTCGGGTACTGCGGAGATTATTTCCACGGTTGTGCTTCTTGACAGGGATGTTCTCAAGCAGGGAGAGAGATGCTTTGCCCAGATGAGGCTCGATGAACCCACAACCCTGCTCCAGGGTGACAGATATATCCTGAGAAGCTATTCACCGGTAAGGACAATCGGCGGAGGACGGGTAATCAATCCGCTTCCCCTTAAAAAGAAAAGGTTCTCCGACCGGGTGCTGTCCGATCTTAAACTGCTAAACAGCGGTGATCATTTTATACAGATAGAAGAATTTGCGCGCATGGGCCGTTATACGGGGAAGGATTCAAAGGAACTTCAGTTCCTTGCCAACACAGCAAGAAAAAAGGTGGATGAAGCATTAAAAATTTTATCCGCAAAAAAGAAGATCACCCAGTACAATAAGGAAAGCGGTCTTTATATCCATGAAGAATTCCTTGAAAAAGCAACTCAGGAAATAATGACGACCCTGTCAGAGTATCACAAAAATAATCCCTTAAAGAGTGGTTTTCAAAAGGAAGAACTGCGGTCAAGGACAACAGGGGCAACAAATCAGAGACTGTTTAACTATATTATCACCCAGTTGATCAGGCTGGATGCTGTTGTCCAGGAAAATGAAATATTGCGCCTGAAGGAACACAGAGTAACACTTGCCAGTGACCAGAAGGAGATCAGGCAGCGTATTGAACAGATTTACCTCAAAAGCAAGCTGCAGCCTCCATACTTTAAGGAAGTTAAAAAGGAATTCCCCGACGGAAACGGTGCTGATATCCTCGGAGTTTTGTTAAAAGAAGGCATTCTGATCAAGGTAAAGGAAGACCTTTATTTTCACAGTAAAATGATTGAAGAGCTCAAAGAAAAACTGATCAGTTTTTTACAGAAAAACGGTGAAGTAAATACAGCGCAGTTTAAGGATATGACCGGTGCATCAAGGAAATACAGTATTCCCTTGATTGAGTATTTTGATCATGAACAGATAACTGTCCGCGTAGGTGACAGCAGGGTATTGAGAAAGAAGATATGAGAAAGATATTTCAAAAAATTTCAGAGCTTTTTAAAGAAAACAGATTATGCGTTATCGCAACAATAATTACTCAGTCAGGTTCGTCGCCAAGGGGGCCCGGATCAAAAATGATAATCCTGGAAGACGGGTCAATAGTCGGCACTGTTGGCGGGGGAATGCTGGAAAGCAGGGTTATCGAGGAGGGGAAAAAGGTCTTTTCATCTTTAAGGCCATCCCTTATTAGATATGAGATGCGCGGCGCGGATATTGATGCCAATGAAATGATATGCGGAGGCAATGCGGATATTTTCCTTGAGCCCATTTTCCCGGATAACCTGGCATATCTCGAGCTTTTTAAGGAAATTTTCGGAATTGTTAAACGCGGCGGAGCGGGGCTTCTGGCAACTGTTATAGATCCGCAAAGATGGGACTCCGGTCAGATTCCCAAAATATTCATTAAAAGCCGGGATGAAAGGATAGGTTCACTCCCCGGGATTGAAGAAATCGAAGCCGACCTTCAGGCCAGTATGAAAACAAGGATAGATAAGTTTCATCCCGAGGTCGTCACTTATAAAGATGCTGAAGGAAATAACCTGAATGTCTTTGTTGAACCTGTAATATCCGACCCGGTTGTATATATTTTCGGCGGAGGACATGTTTCAAAACAGATAGGCCCCATTGCCCATCTTGTAGGGTTTTCGGTTGTGGTAATTGATGACCGCGCCGAGTTTTCAAACCCGGATAACTTTCCCTATGCGAAGGATGTTATAACAGGCTCTTTTGACAATATTATGGAAAAGCTTCCTGTAAATGAATCATCCTATCTCATAATTGTAACCCGCGGTCATGCACATGATAAAACCGTTCTTGAACAGGCCCTTAAAACACCTGCAAAATATATCGGCATGATCGGGAGTTCCAGGAAGGTAAAGATTATCTATAAAAATCTGCTTAAGGAAGGATTTACCCGGGAGCAGCTCGATGCGGTTCATTCCCCGATCGGTCTGGAAATTTGCGCGGAAACACCGGAAGAAATAGCCGTGGCCATTGTTGGCGAATTAATCAAAGTCCGAGCCGGAGGAGAGTAAGAAAGCTTTTATGAAAAAGCACAGTCACAACTTTGTGGAGTCCTATGAAGGGCTTGTCGGTTATGGCTATGATCGTGAGAGCAATGAAAACACCCTGGCCTATTACCTGCAGAAATTTTCGGATGATGAGCATGTAAAGCTTATTGTAAGCAGGATGTCTGATCAGGATATGGAAAATCTCTATGATAATCTTTGCGGATTGTTAAAGAAATACCTGGAAGAGGAAGAGTATCACAAATTATTCCTCAAATAACTTTGAATAAACTGTCGTATATGTATTAAAAATCCTCTCGCCAAAGCATACAAAAATAATTCTTTCAAGTTCAGTTCCTGAATCCAACAGGGCTTTTGTTTCTCCAAGCGCAATGTTTGTTGCTCTTTTTAATGGAAAACTATACACTCCCGTGCTAATTGACGGAAACGCAATACTTTTAATTCCCAGGTCTTTAGCCAGAGAAAAACAACTCCTGTAACAGCTTACCAGCAGGGTATCTTCATTATTATTGCCGCCTCTCCATATCGGCCCGACAGTGTGTATCACCCATTTTGCAGGCAGGTCATACCCTCCGCTTGAACGCGCTTCACCGGTGGGGCATCCTCCTATTGTTTTTGTCTCGGCAAGCAATTCAGGCCCTGCTGCCCTGTGGATGGCTCCATCCACTCCGCCCCCGCCCAGCAGTGAATTATTCGCGGCATTTACAATGGCATCGACCTTCTGTTTTGTGATGTCTCCTTCAATTATATCAATAATATTGCCCATTTTTTCCCTCCTCAACCTGAGTTTTAAAAGAAACGGTCATCATATTATCACATTTAAGTAATCCCTTCACAGATTTTTCTTGAATCCCTGTGCCATGCGCCTTGAGCCCTGCGCCATTTTTTATCCCTATACCGTAAGCCGCATACCGTACACCGTTCATTTATTGACTCCCTACCCCCTTTTTATTATATACCCATAAGAATATTTCAACTCTATGGAGTCAAAATGAAAATCAATATTGGCTTTATCATTTTTATTGGTATATTCCTCTCTTTGTACGGGTCCCTGCATTTTTATTTTTACAGAAAGGTGACCAGGGCGTTTAATCTTACACCGGCACCTAATATTATACTTATTATCGTCCTCTGCCTGTTGCTGCTTTCTCCAATCATTATTCACTTGATGGAAGGTAACCGCCCGGAAGCGCTATCCGCTGCAGTAACATATATTGGCTATTTCTGGATAGGAATAATCTTTCTGCTCTTTGCCCTTAACCTGACAGTGGATATTTACAGGGTAATCATTTACACATCATCACGTATTTTCAGCCCCTCTCTTTTAAAGCTCATGCCTGACAGGCGAATAATCCTGCTGGTAGTTATAGTGCTGACAATGTGCATTAACCTTTACGGATTATTTGAAGCCTGGAATATAAAAACCAGGGAAATAACACTTAAAACCGATAAACTTCCGGAAGAGATTGAAAAGCTCAGGATTGTCCAGATATCCGATATCCATTTCAGCCAGATAAACGGGGTAGGGCTGGCAAACAGGATTACTGATACTGTAATTAGCCTTAAGCCTGATCTATTGGTATCAACAGGTGACCTTATTGATGATGGTCTGAGAGACCCTGACAAGGTAGAGGTTTTGTTCAGGAGTATTAAAACAAAATATGGAAAATATGCTGTAACCGGAAATCACGAGTTTTTTGGAGATCTCAAAAAAAACCTGAAGTTCACGGAAAACTGCGGATTTAAGATGCTCAGAAATAAAAGTACTGAAGTAAATAACTACATCAATATAGCAGGTGTTGATGATCCTGCTGCAAACAGTAACAGCCTTGTTAAAGCAATAGATGAAAACATAGTAATGGAAGGCCTTTCTCCTGATAAATTAAATATCTTTCTTAAACATCAACCCCGTATTAAAAAAGACAGCATAGGAAAGTTTGATATCCAGCTCTCCGGGCATACCCACGATGGACAGATTTTTCCATTCAAGTATTTAGTGCGCATAGCGTATAAATATATGAGTGGTATTTATTATCTTGGAGATAAATCATACCTATATGTCAGCAGGGGTACCGGTACATGGGGGCCGCCTGTACGGTTTCTTTCACCCCCTGAAATAACGGTTATTGATTTTAAAAAAGAAAGAACATACAGAAATAAAGTAAGGAAAAAAATAAATGGGTGATGGTACAAACAGAGGATTAAAAAGACTGGTTAATGCCTTTTTCTACAGTGTAGCAGGTTTCAAGGCTGCCTGGAAAAATGAAGAGGCCTTCAGACAGGAAATATTAGTGGGAATAGTAATGATTCCTGCCGGATTCTTACTGGGGACAACAGGCACCCAGAGGGCAATTCTTATCCTTAGTTATCTGATTATCCCGCTTGTGGAATTGTTGAATACAGCCGTAGAAGCGACTGTGGACCGGGTGGGGATGGAGAAACATGAGCTTTCAGGAAGAGCAAAGGACCTGGGTTCTGCCTCTGTATTTTTAAGCATATGTATTGCTGCAATTGTATGGGTGTTTATTGCCTGTGAAAGGTTTTTATAGAGACGGGGTGCTATTTCTTATCAAGTGTATCCAGTTGTTCTGCTTCCTTAAGCTTATCAGCATCGATTCTATCTTGCGGTCTTCCACTTGCTTCTTTTGATCGGATAAGGTCAGAGCGTGAAATGAATGGAATCTTAATATCCCCCAGTTGAACCGTTTCACGATTCTTCCAGGCATCATCGAACTCTATTCCCGGAATTGACATCACAATATCGATTCTTAATGGAGCCCTTCCCATCTGATAGAAATATCCTTTATGCGCGAAATCATCTGAAGTAAGATTTTCCAGAGGCGCGCCAAATTCTTTTAAGGCCGAATACACAGCTTCTGCATTACGCCGGTCAGTCGCTATGAAAACATCAAGGTCCTTTGTGAAACGTGGCTCACTATATTTCATAACAGCATATCCCCCCACTATGAGACAGCGAACTTTATGCTTTTCGAAAATCTTCAATAGTTCTTTGAAATCTGGACTCGTCAGCATTTTGACCTCGAATTATAAAATAATCATTCAGCATTTCCATCACTGCCTCGAAAATCGCATTGTCTCCTTGCGATTGCCAGAAACGAATATCGAACAGACGCTTGTCCTCAGTCATACATTGATAATTTTCTTCTATTTTCTTCATTTTTTATCCTATAGACTAACCGATTAATATATCGAACATATTAACAAAAGTATCAGCCGACGGCAAGGACATCTTCATTATGAATTGTATGAAGGAAACCCGGGAAAAAATTATAAATCGATGGATTTTGCTACCTTCGGAATTCTATTACAACTCCCTTTATACCGGGCGCATGCAGTCAAGCAATTCTTCAACATTTACTGTTGCCATACCGTATGCGATATCAGACATGCCATAGGGAATGACCAGGTCGCTATTATGGAAGATCGCCCCACATGTATACACGACATTGGGGACATATCCATCGCGTTCTTCCTTGCCGGGGGTAAGCAGCGGCTTTTCAAGGCGGGTTATAATTTTTGACGGGTCTTCAAGATCAAGCAGCATGGCTCCAATGCAATATTGACGCATTGGTCCAACACCATGGGTGAGTACGATCCAGCCCTGGTCAG
>JASFHE010000424.1:0-6056 GCA_050123415.1 Desulfobacteraceae bacterium
GGAGCAGGAAGCATCTGCCGTAGCCGGTGAAAATACCGCAAAGGCTGATATTGCAGAATCTGAAGCAGTGCTTGCCATTAAAAAGGCCGATGCCTTTAAGCGCGGTGAAGTTGCAAAGCGCGCGGCAGCAGAAGAGATACAAAAGGCCCAGTACAAGGCCGAGGCCGAAAGACTCAATGCCGAAGAGGTTGTCCAGAAGGAGATTGAAAAGCGAAAGATTGAGATAGCAGCAGAGGCAGAGGCGGAGAAAACAAGGCGCGAAGCAAAGGGCCAGGCAGATGCAATACTGCTCAAGTATGAAGCAGAGGCAAAAGGTATCAGGCAGGTTCTTGAAAGCAAGGCAGAAGGTTATGCGGAGCTTGTTAAGAGCTGTGACGGGGATGCGAAGTCTGCTGCAACCCTGCTGATGATAGAAAAACTGGAAGACCTTGTAACAATGCAGGTTGAGGCCATCAAGAACCTCAAGATAGATAAGATCACGGTTTGGGATTCCGGTGCGAACGGGAAAGAAGGGAATACAACATCAAACTTTCTGTCCGGCATGGTTAAGAGTTTGCCGCCTCTCCATGATGTAGCAGAAATGGCCGGTCTTGACCTTCCCAAATATCTTGGTGATATGAAAAAGATGGAGAATGAGAAAAAACAGGAGATTAGTGAGACGAAGAAGGAAGAAATATAGTTGTCCGGCTGATTTTCAAACACTAGTTCCCACGGTCCCCGTGGGAACTTATTCTTTTAAAGCTCTGCGTTAAGAACTATGGAATTAGCAGGCTTGGTGACGCGATAAAGGCATCATTTTTCAGAATACGCTCAAACTATCTTTAGTACATCTGTTTATTATTGAGCAGGATGTTCGTCTGTTTGGATTTTTAAGGATTTTGTGCTTACTCTCTTTACCCTGTTTTCTCCTTGACAGAAACCTGCCCTTTCCATATATTTCCCTCAACATTTTGAAATAAAGGAAAAAATCATGTACAACGCAAGTGACCTCAGAAAAGGTCTAAAAATAGCGATAGACGGAGATCCCTATATTATAATTGACTTTACATTTTCCAAGCCCGGAAAAGGCCAGGCCCTTTATAAATGCAAGCTTAAAAATATGATCAATGGTACTGCTTTTGAGCGCACATACAGGTCGGGTGATACATTTCAACCTGCAAGCCTGGATGAACGTAATATGCAGTATCTATACAATCAGGAAAATGAATACTATTTCATGGATCTTGAAAATTATGAGCAGGTCGCACTCAATGAAGAACAGGTCGGGGATGTAAAGAATTATCTAATAGACAATCTTGAGGTTGTTATTCTTTTTTTCGGGGTCACACCGATCGGCATTACTCCGCCAAATTTTGTAAATCTGGTTGTTACCCAGGCAGACCCGTGGGTCAAGGGTGATACCTCCTCTGGTGACAGCAAGCCCGTAACCCTTGAGACCGGCTATGTGCTCAGAGTTCCCCCTTTTATCGAGGAAGGCACAAAGATACAGGTGGACACCCGTACCGGTGAATATGTAACAAGGGTAAAGGAATAACTTTACAATTGTATAACAAATCCATCCTTTTTTTGCGCGCACGAATAATACAGTCCATACGAAAGTTTTTTATAAACAGGGATTATCTCGAAGTAGAAACCCCTGTTGCTATTCCCGCACCTGCCCCTGAAGCCAGTATTGACGCAATTAAGACACAAAAGAGTTTTTTACAGACCTCTCCCGAGCTGTGCATGAAGAGACTCTTGTCTTCCGGTTATGAAAAAATATTCCAGATATGTAAATGCTTCAGGGATGGTGAAAGAGGCCATCTGCACCTCCCGGAGTTTACCTTGCTCGAGTGGTACAGGGCAGAAGCGGGCTATTTGTATCTGATGGATGAATGCCGGGACATGATAAAACATGTTGTGCGTGAACTCGACATGGGAGATATAATTGAATATCAGGGTAGACCTGTTGACCTTTCAGGTGAATGGGAAAAAGTAACAGTAGAGGAAGCATTTGAAAGATTCACCGGTACAACCCCGGAAAAAGCAATTGAGTCAGGGGATTTTGACGAATTGACAGTACGATCGATAGAACCGGGGCTCAATAATGGCAAACCGGTTTTTCTGTATAACTATCCGGTTTCACAGGCAGCTCTATCAAGGATAAACAGGGATGATCCCGGGGTGGCAGAAAGGTTTGAGCTTTATATGGGAGGGCTTGAGCTGGCAAATGCCTTTTCGGAACTGACAGATGCTGATGAGCAGAAGAAGCGGTTTTTAAAGGAAACAGAAAATAGAAAAAAGGCGGGAAAAATCCTGTACCCATTCCCTGAAAAGTTCATAAGCGATCTTGAGCATATGCCCCCGGCTGCGGGAATAGCTTTTGGAATTGACAGATTTGTTATGCTCCTCACCAACAGCGCCGAAATAGATGAAGTGGTTACATTTACTCCTGAAAGACTGTAGCGCCGTTATCAAGTGTGAATATAATACCCACATGTTTAATTATTTTACCGGATTTTCTGGAGACAAATCACCCACCTGGACATACCGGAAAATGCAATGGTGTTATAACTTGCCGATATAATTATTAAAATGGGATGACCTTCTTCTGGCACGGTTTTCGCTATTTAATTAGATAGTGCCCATCCAAAAACAAAGTTTTTGTTCGGTAGCGGTCAGCACTCAGCGGTCAGCTTTCAGCAAAAGGCCTTTTAAAATAAAGACTTAGCTGACCGCTGAAAGCTCCATCCAGAAATCGCCTCTTTCTGGATGGGCACTAGATAACAAACGTGAAAGGAGAAAAACCATGGAAACGATAAAAAGAACTCAACATAGCCTTTATGAAATATTTTATTTTCTTACAGACAGGTTTCCCGGCCTTTTTGCATTATTGATTACACTTGCGATAATTGCCGGACTTATCAGGTATATTTAACAGGGAGCATCCGAACCACCCGCCGTGTCTGCGGAAATCATATTCTGCTCGGCCTCGGTTCAATACAGGTTGTAATCAGAAAAAGCTGGTCACACACACAGACCGCGCATTATCAGCGAATCGGAGGGGGGGAGGATTTACCAACTCATTGATTTATGCAGAAGCATTGCGGTCTGTGTGTGTAATGCAGAAATAATTGCATATGAACCAGGCAAGAAAACCTATTCATTTGTTAAACAGCATAATAACTTGATGCTGTTTAACATTTTGAATATATATTTAATATTTGTAAAATATCAAATTGTAAACATCGGAAAAAAGACTAAAAAACTACAATGCTAAATTGTACTATGGATTTATTAGGGAGGCTATCGAAGCGATAGAAGATAGGTTCGAAGATTGGATTTTTTATCCAAACCCAGTTTATTCCTGAGATTTGCCCTGTGGGCCACAACAGTCCTTTCGGTTGTATGAAGGATTTCGGCAATCTCCTTTGAGGTCTTGCCGTCTTTTACTAAATTTCCTACCTGCAGCTCTCTTGGGGTAATGTGCATGTATCTTGAGGTTAGTCTTTGGGCAAAGGGCGAAATAATCTCCTGGAGCCCCGATTCAACAAGCTCAATATAATTTTTTTGATTCTCATTCAAAGGACCATTTTTCAATTTATTAACATATGGTATTAAAAGTTCCTTTACATTGAGCAGTATTTTTTCTCCGTTTTCTTCTTTGTCCTTCTCTCTCCTGTCAAGGAGGATCTTGAGAACAGTATTAAGTTCCTCCAGGTTTGTTGTCTTTTGCTGTAAATCTTCATTAGCTTTCTGTAGCTCTTGAGTACGCTCTCTGACTCGTTTTTCAAGCTCATTATGGGCTTTTTTAAGCTCCTCTTCCATTTTTCTTCGCATGGTGATATCTCGCGCGATGCTCGTCACTTCGGTCAGGTTGCCTTTAGAGTCATAATGAAAATTACTTGTCCAGAATAAATGGCGAATCTCCCCTGTTTTGCTGATCTGTCTGTTTTCAAAGGTTGCGCTGGTTGCTTTTTTTTCAACGGTCGCTTCAATGACTTTTCGAGTAGGATCCTTATCATCCGGGTGGATACATTTTGAAATATGCATGCCAATGATATCTTCCTGGGGCAGACCAAATATCTTGTTTGCCATATAGTTTGCAAAAACTATTAATCCGTTATGGTCCACTTTTATAATCAAATCATTTGTGTCTTCAACGATTTCTTTGTATCTTTCCTCGCTCTTTCTCAGCTCCTCCTCCGCCTGCTTCTGCTCTGTAACATTCTGAAAGACACTGGCAAACTGCCCTTCTTCAGGCTGATAGGCTGTAATCATAAAGTGGCGGTCGGTGTATTTATTATAAAAATCAAAGGTATCTGGTTTTCCGGTCAGGGCAACTTTTCCATATGTCTCAATTAAAAAAGGATCTGTTTCAGGTAATAGATCTAATGCTGTTTTTCCAATTAACTCATCAGCCTTGTGCCCTGTTATTTTTTCAAACGCCGGATTTACATCCAGATAACGATAATTAACAGGCTTTCCATTTTCATCACAGATAATTTCATGAAGGGCACATCCGTTAAGCATTTTTTCATACAGTGCATGGTATTTGTATTCACTCTCCCGAAGCGCCTTTCCTGTCTGCTTGCTTAATGTGATATCCCTGAAAATATAAACCGCGCCAATATAATTCCCACTGTCGTCAAGAATCGGATCCACCATTACCTGGCGCCATTCATTGCCGAGCGTAAGCTCAATATTCTCCCGGGTCCTGCTCTTTTTAGACCTGAGGCATGGACATCCTTCTGCCGGTTTATTATTACATCCCACGATGTCCCGGCAGTATTTGCCGATCATTTCAGTAATCGGAAGTTTAAAGAACTCTTCTGATGATATGTTGGCCTGGATTACGCGCTGATCATTATCTAAAACCAGGATAGCATCATTAATAGCATCAAATGGTGTTTGCCATTTCTCTGCCTTTAAAATGAGCTCTTCAGAAGACATGCCTATTTTAGTTTTTCTTTTTTTCCGTTCCATTGGTTTTAAATGAGCTCTCTCCATGTTTGACAAGCATGACATTAGAACATCAGGTGATCGATCATAGCCTTTCATCGGTTTCCGCTGCGGGAATAATTTATTGATCAGAAAAGGTGATAAGCTTCCAGCATTATTAATAATAGGTAAAATGATGTCAATAAATTTCAGGGGGGTAATATACGTTCCATTCTCTATTCAGATGCCTGGATTATCAAATCGATCATTAATGGATATCCGAATCTTTGATAATTCCTTAAGAACCTTCCTGTAATGTCCCGGTTTGCGGTTTATTGCCTAAAACAGGCAACCCTGATAACTCTTTTATTCTGAAAGACAGGAGCCTGCCCAAGCAGACTCCTGTAGTAAGATATTTTAGAAGTTAACAGTAAGTGTAAATCCGTATGTTCTTGGCACTCCATAGGAACCCGTTGCAACACCAATTCCGGGAGATGCCCCATAATAAGTGCTAAAATCTGTATAATAAAGAGAAGTCAAATACTCTTTATCAAAAAGGTTATTTACCCACAGCCGTGCTGACCAATCCATGTCCTCCGGAAACCAACGGCTTGAGTTGTATGTAATCGAGGCATCAACTGTCCAGTACGAAGATCTACCTGGCATAGAGTATGTCAAATCAGGGCTAGCTCTCAGCAAATTTGCGTCATTATCATTACCCGTATAAAAAGCTGTAGTATTAAAAGAAAGCATATCCATACCAAAAAAACTGGTATGAGTATACCCTATGTTAAAATTATACGGAGGGCCTCCAAATTTTTCACCATCATCTGAAATCTGCATAGATGAATCCAGCAGAACATTATCTGCATCAGGATACAATGCCAATATTGCGTTACCAACATGATAGTCTTTGTATTCATTGTCAGACCATGAACCATTGAATGAAAGGGTATCGTTAGCAGTTAAGAGCCATATCGCACTTAAATTGGCACCTTTTTGTTCAGCGCCGCCAGGAGATACTGCTATGTTTACATTGTATATCAGTGATATCCGGTTAGGTTTTTGCACCTAATCGGTGATGTTCTTGTTCTTTGAAAAAATATGAGTCGGCAGAGGAATCAGAGGCCCTCAGC
>JASFHE010000425.1:0-6048 GCA_050123415.1 Desulfobacteraceae bacterium
ATTATGGCCCTAGCTTAAAGTTGTTTGCTTGATTAATGCCTAATATTTATGTACGTATTATCAATAAAATGTTGTAGGGTACCGAGACTGACTGACGGCTTTGTGAGAACTTTGGACTCTCAAGTTAGTAACTAAATATCGTATTTTTACAGGTGATAAAGAATTGGAGACCTGGTCTTTACAGGGAAGTAATAATGGCTCTACCTGGACGACATTGCATAATGGTACAACATCCCAAATAGGACAGGAGATAACTTTCAGTAATTCAACTTCATATTTGTATTATCGATTATTTACTGATGGCTTTTATTCTGAATGTCGAGTAGATCCCCCTCCTAATCCTTATGTACCTCCTATAAGGATTTGTACTCACTATGCTGTTATTTTAGAATTTGAGTTATACGTACCTAATCCTCCCGCAACGCCCGGGACTCCTACAGGACCCGCAACGGATGGAGACGGTTCATATACAATAAGCTGGGGAGCAGTTAGTGACGCTAGTAGCTATACATTGCAGGAAAATTTTAATTATAACAGTTGGAGTACGGTTTACGATAGTAGCGGCACCTCTGCCACAAGATCAGGTAGAAGTCCCGGAACATGGGGTTATCGTGTAAAAGCTAATAATATTGGTGGCTCTTCCGAGTATAGTGGAACTAAAACGGTTTTAGTATCTCCTGCCATACCAGGAACTCCATCAGGCCCGACCACAGACTATGATGGTTCATACACAGTAAGCTGGAGTGCGGTTACAGGTGCAGTCAAATATGAACTTCAGGAGAGATTAAATGGCGGAACCTGGAGTACAATTCATAACGCCAGTGGAACATCTATATCCCGAACAGGGCGCACTGCAGGCACCTGGGGTTATCAAGTAAGGGCATACGGAGTCGCCTGGAGTGCATATAGTATTATAAAAAATGTAGTTGTAACAGTTCCACCTATACCCACTCCATCTGGGCCTGCTACAGATACAGATGGGACCTATACTATAAGCTGGAATTGTGTCAGTGAAGCAAGCAGCTACCAATTAGAGGAAAATTTTAATAACGGCAGCTGGAGCGTGGTATATAATAGTAATGGCACATCAACATCAAGGACAGGAAGAAGTTCCGGTACATGGAATTATCGAGTAAGAGCCACAAGTTCAGTTGGGTCTTCCTCCTACAGCAATACAATCACAGTACTTGTGGCGCCTTCTGTACCTGGAACGCCATCAGGACCACCCACTGATTACGATGGTTCATATACAATAAGCTGGAATGATGTAACTGGTGCTGTTGAATATGAACTTCAGGAGAGATTAAATGGCGGAACCTGGAGTACAATTCATAACGCCAGTGGAACATCTATATCCCGAACAGGGCGCACTGCAGGCACATGGGATTATCGTGTAAGGGCATACGGAGTCACATGGAGTGCCTATAGTGACACAAAAAATGTGGTGGTAACGGTCCCGCCCATACCCACTCCATCTGGTCCTCCTATAGACGCTGACGGCTCTTATACCATAAGCTGGAATGCTGTCAGTGAAGCAAGTAGTTACACACTTCAGGAGAGTTATAATGGAGGGACTTGGAGCACTATTTATACCGGAAGCAGCATATCGATAAGCTGTACCGGCAGAAATGCAGGTACGTGGAATTACCGTGTGCGGTCCCACAGTCCTGTTGGTGATTCTGCATACAGCGAAACTATAACAGTAGAGGTTCTTCCGGCTATTCCAGGAGTGCCATCAGCACCGGGCATGGATGCTGACGGTAACTATGAAATAAGTTGGGGTACTGTAAGTGGAGCTACAAGCTACCAGTTGCAGGAGAATTTTAATGGTGGTAGCTGGAGTACGATATATAACAGTAGTGGCACCACCATAACAAGATCAGGCAGAAATCCAGGCACATGGAATTACCGTTTAAGGTCATGCAACGCTGCCGGTTGTTCAGCATACAGCAATCCTGATACGGTAGTTATGGTAGCTCCTCCGGTACCAGGAACACCAACCGGTCCTATAGACACTCAATATGATGGTGCCTACACCATAAGCTGGAATGCTGTTGATGGAGCTAATAGTTACCAACTCCAGGAGAGATTAGACGGTGGAACCTGGAACACAATACATGATGGAAGCGAGACATCTGTATCCCGATCAGAGAAAAATGTAGGCACATGGGATTATCGTGTAAGGGCATATGGAGTTGTCTACAGTGAATATAGTGCTATAAAGAGTGTTACAGTATCGGTGCCTTCGATACCGCCAGCCCCTTCAGGCCCAACCATGGATAATGATGGATCATATACAATAAGCTGGAATTCAGAAACCGGAGCAACCGGATATACTTTACAGGAAAGAACAAATAATGGAAGCTGGAGCCAGGTCTACATCGGCACCGATACATCAAAAAACCTGACAGGAAGAATTGACGGTGTATATGATTATCGTGTAAACGCCTGTAGTGCCGTTGGTTGCAGTGCATATAGCGGCGCGACAAGTGTTGAGGTGGATATCCCCCAGGCTAATGCTGTTTATATTTTTGAATATGATGCAAATGGGAATATGATAAATATGAATGAACCATAATAAAATTCTGTTTAATTGAAAAATCAATGAATGAGAATATACAAAGCAATAGTGAAAATTTACTTCAATACTATGGACGTTGGTAAAATACCCGAGGAGGTCTAAAATGCTTATAATCACAGATATTGATCGCAGACCGATATTTAAATACATAACTTGGCTTACACTGTATATCTTTTTTATAAATTTTCTGAGTTACCCTGTTTTTGCCTATAATAAACCTACATCGATTAAAACAAGTCAAGTATGCTCTGTAGGTGCTATAATAAACTCCATCATGGACATGTTTGCCACTGCCGCCCATGCTGAGGAGGAAGAGCCTCCTCCCATTTATAGTAACCTCGGATCAGAATCCCCCAATATTGAGGAATTCACCGGTTCCTATTCACAGATCTACCCTATAGAAGTGCCTCCTGGAAGAGGAGGACTGGCTCCTCAAATTGCCTTGACCTATTCGAGTATAGGGCAAAATGGTTGGGTAGGAGTAGGGTGGGATATCGCCATCAGCAGTATTGAACGTGATACAAAAGAGGGAGAACCCGGATATGATGATAATGATAGTTTTATTATAAATATAAACGGAGTATCATCAAAGCTCGTAAAGGATGGATTGGAATACAGGCTGAAAGATGAAAGCACTTTTTTAAAGGTAGAAAAATTTGGTGATTACTGGGAAGTAAAGGATAAAAATGGTACCACCTATCGTTTTGGGAATATAAGCGACAGTAAACTTAACGGTGGTTTAGGTACATTCAGGTGGTATCTAAATTCTGTGGAAGACCTCAACGGCAATGTGGTGAACTATTCATATTATTCGGACAATACTAATCACCAGATATATCTTTCACAAATAGATTATGCTGTTGGCAACAGTATTGAATTTGTACTTGACCCGTTAGGCAGGGAAGACACTATTCAAAATTATAATACCCATTTCAGAGTTGAAACTGTTGAAAGGCTGAAGGAGATACATATAAAAAACGGATCAAGTATTGTAAAGGCTTATAGCCTTGATTATGATTACAGCGGGACCTCATTACGGTCAATTTTAAAAAGTATTAAGGTTTATGGCAATGATGCCATTATCGGAGGTAATGGTACTATCACAAGCGGTAGCTCCCTTCCTGAGACTACTTTTGATATTCCCGCAGCGAATAACAGCTTTGAAGCCCCTGTAAACTGGCACAATTATGTGGCGGTTAAAGATATTTACGCAGGAGGTTATATAAAATCCGGCGATTTTAATGGAGACGGAAGAACCGATTTATTGTACCTGTCTTCCGAACCTGAAAAATACATGGTGATGTTAAGTAACGGAACTGGTTTTGAAGATCCTGTAGACTGGCATGATTACAATGAAAATTTAGATAATTTTCATAGTCTGTTTTGGGTTAATGATTATAATGGGAATGGAAAAGATGACATCATGTATTATGACTCAGATACCGAAAGGTTCATGGTGATGCTGAGCAATGGTTACAGCTTTGAAGATCCAGTATGCTGGATTGAACATGATGTAACTATGAGCAGCTGGAGTTCCTGGATTAATGATTTTAACGGAGATGGAAAAGCCGATGTCATGTACAGGAGTTCGATTCCGTCACCACAGTATTATGTCATGTTAAGTACTGGCACCGGGTTTGAAAATCCGGTAAGCTGGCATAGTTGGGAAGGGGGCTATAATTTAGATAAAACATTCCGGCTAGGCGATTATAATGGAGACGGACTGATTGATATAACATATGTGTCCTCAAGAGTTATCGTTACAAATACTGTCCCTGATAAATACGTGGTTATGTTGAATAATGGTTCAGGTTTTGAAGACCCTGTAGACTGGCATGATTACATACATAATAAATCTGACTATACATTAGATTATTTACAGGCATGTGATTTTAATGGAGACGGCCTTGTTGATTTACTGTACACTTCTCTCTCACCGGAAAAATATATGGTAATGCTAAGTAACGGTTCAGGTTTTGAAGATCCTGTTGCCTGGCATGATTATGTAACGACAAGTGATCTCAATCGGCAATTAATGTTCAGCGATTTTAATGGAGATGGAAAGACAGATATAATGTACCTGTCTCCCTCACCGGAAAAATATATGGTAATGTTAAGTAATGGTCTAAGCTTTGAAAATCCTGTTGCCTGGAATGATTATGACCCGGCTCATCTCAACACTCTTTTTCCTTTCCCTCCTACTATTTATATTCCTCTATTGTTCCTTGATGATTTTACAGGGGACGGTAAGGCGGATATATTGTATCTAGCTTCTGATCATACTCAATACAAGGTCATGGCCAATAACAGCACGTTTGATCATATCATAAAAAATACTAACAGTCTGGGAGCTGTTACTGAAGTAGAATATGTTTCCTCATCTGAATGGGAAAATGATTATCTTCCTTTTAAACTTCAGACCGTTAAATCCATAACCACAAAAGATAAAGATCAAAGTCCCACCCACACCTCTACAAAGATCTTTACATATCAGGGAGGCAAATATGATACAGTGGAAAGAGAATTCAGAGGTTTTGAAAGAATAACCGTAACAGATGATGTGACAGGATTTGTAACCGAAACACACTATCTCACGGATGAGATCTATAAGGGGAAAGTATCCTGGACTGAGACAAAAGACTCTCTTGGATATAAGGTAGTTCGCACAGATAATACCTGGAATATAAAAGACTATGGAGATGACCGTCGTTTTATCTATCTAGATGATTCTGTTGTTACAAAATATGATGAAAACGGAGCTTCACTTGCGACTATTACTAAAGATTATGGATATTCTGATGATTCTGACTTCAGTAATCTTGTAACCGAATACATGCATACATCAGACGGAATTAATAAATTTATCAGAACAAATTATTATAATGATGAAGCCAACTGGATAATAGGGAAACCTGAAAATATTCGTATAAGCACATCTGATCCAGGCTCTACAGGCACACAAGCTCTCCGTGAGACAAAATTCACATATTACACGAATGGACTGCTGCATGAAAAGAAACTGGTTCACTGGGAAAACGGAGCACCAATTGAGTATACAACAACCTATGGATACGATATATATGGTAATAAAACTTCTGAAGCTGATGCCAAGGGTACCCCCCCTACCACTTTAAATTATAATGAAAGTATGGGAATGTTCCCGAATTTGGTTACAAACGCCCTTGGCCATATAATACACAGGACATTTGATCCCTCTTTTGGTACGATACTAACTGAAACAGATCCGAATAATCAGACTGTTAATTATACCTATGATGAGTTTGGAAGAAAGGAATCAGCTACATATCCCGATGGCTCAACAGAAACGTTTACATATAATTGTGATTTACCAAAAAACTATCATAACTTTTGCCGAATTAACGATCATAAGATTTTTAATGATTTTGGGCATTTTGCCAAATTCTTCCGGTCTTTTGGAGAAGAGTTGATACGCCTCCGGCGCAGCC
>JASFHE010000426.1:0-6043 GCA_050123415.1 Desulfobacteraceae bacterium
GTCTGGAAAATATATTCAGGGCCTTCCGCCTGTCCACCGCAGAAAACCATTATCCCGCAATGGTTCTGGGAGCCAGGGAATTGTCACCGCTCATGCTGGCAAGAGCCTACTGCGCCTTTGCTGCGGACGGAGTCCTGCCCTTTCCCCTGTCTGTCAGCTCGGTTGTTGATGAAGAGGGTGAAATCCTGGAAAGAAGACATGCCCGTATTGAACGGGTGATCAGCCCTGCAAAGGCTTTTCTTATAAACGATCTGTTGCGAAGTGTTGTGGAGTCCGGAACCGGTCGATCTCTGAAAAAGTATGGAATTGACTGGCCTGTTGCCGGGAAAACTGGCACCACTAACGGGACGAGAGATGCATGGTTTGTTGGATACACACCGAATATATTGGCTGTCGTATGGGTGGGATTCGACAACAATGATTCTGTCCATTTTACAGGCGGTCGTGCTGCGCTGCCGATCTGGGCTGACCTGATGAAGGCTTTGCCCCAATATGTTTCGGGAGAATGGTTTGTTGAACCCTCAGGCATAGAAAGACATAAAGTATGCAGGGAGAGTGGTCTCCTTGCCAATGACTGCTGCGATGATACTGTCGAGGAAATATTTTTGAGTGAAACAGCTCCAAAGGAAATCTGTGATCTGCATAAATGCGGTTGGTGGAGAAGATAGCGCAGAAAGGAGTTATTTTGTCATACAGCATTAAAAGATTATTAATAATATGTACATGCCTGTTTTTCACAGGATGTGCGGGTAAACAGCCTGTAAGGATACCCCCTGATGGCGAATCTGTACCGGAACCTCCCGGTACCGGTATTATGGAGGAAGGGGGAACCCTCTATCCGCCCAAACCCGAGGAGAGTATACCATCTCCTTCTCCAGGTGACCTTGCCAGTCAGAGCCTGATGGAACAGGCCGTGATGTTTCTCGATGAGAAGAAACCTGATGAATCCATCTGGACATTAAATAAGGCTTTAAAATTATCTACCCTGGGGGGAAAAATATATTACTATCTTGCCAAAGCATGGTACATTAAGGGCGATCTTTCTCAGGCCGAAGAGTATAATTCCCTGGCCTCGGAATATTTAAAAGATGATATGGAATGGATGGAACTGATTGAAGAGCAGAAAAGACGTATTGAACAATTATCAGTGATTAATTGACATTGATCAAGACGGTAGTAAACAGAAAACGTAACAGTTTCTTTTCCATATGCAGTCGCCCGGTCATTCAGGCTGGTGAGGGAGAGTTGTTAAACTTTCATATCGTACCTGTTGCTCAATCCGTTGCGCTCTACTTGCGTTATCATATAGGTGTATCTTATCGGAAAACAGCCGAGCTGTTCAGGTGGCTATTTTGGTTGGATTTCGTGCCGGAGACATAAAGGTGTGCAGCCTACCAATAACCATGCAGAACAGTCTCTAAGGCATATGGTTATTTTTAGAAAATTATCTTTCGGTACCAGATCTCAAATTGGCATCAAGACACATAGTATATTACCCAGCCTTGTTCAAACCGCAAGACACCAGGGCGTCTCACCGATTAACTTCTTTCAGGCTCTTTTCACTTCCGACACACAATCCGCTAAGGATACTTTATATAAAAATTCTTCATGATATAAATTGAGATTTGAATTTTGAGGTACATTACCTCATTCCACTCATATTCAAGATTTGCCCCGATATTTTTGTTAAAATTCTTAAAAAATTTAACAAGTAGGGCTATATTTATTGACTAATATGAAATTGCTATATATTATAAGGATTATTTAGCTATTTAATAGGCTTATATTTCTATTAAGAGCGCCCATATGAAAAGAAACCGTGTTGCATTTCGGAGACTGGTACGGGCAACTGGTTGCAGAACCGGTTTTTGATTTTAGCACCAATCCGGTTTTTATGAAAATTGGAGAACACTTGAATTTCTATTTACCGATTATAACATTCAAATACAGGAAGAATATATGGATAAGAAAAATTTAGATTTTGAAAAGGTACTGGAAGAGAAGTTAAATTTACTGTCAAATACACCGGCGGTTGTTTTGTCGACCTGTTCAAAGAATCGAGTTACTTCAAGAGTAGTCGATATTGCCTGTTGTGACAGAACCATCTATTTTCTCACGTGGGGCCATCACACAAAATGTATTCAAATGATGGAAAATCCAAAGGTGGCGATGTGCCATAATAATCTCCAGGTTGAGGGTTTGGCTGAAATAAAAGGGAATCCGTTCTTAGAAAGTAATAAAGTATATTCAGAAAAATACAGAGAAAAGCAACCAAAGCTCTATGACCGGTTCGTTCAATTTGATGGAATGGTCATTGTTAAAGTTGATATAACGTCGATTCACTCTTATGAGGGCTGGGATGAGGAAAATGAAGGCTATTTTATTAATATTATAGATATTCCTGACAAGACAGCATTCAAGGTTAACCTGGAAAATTAAAAATCATACTGATGTGTTGTTTTCGGGGTTTGTTACTATTCGAAAAAAGAAAGGTGTCATATGAAAATCACAAACGGAAAAATCATAATATTGATCGGCGTAATACACACAACATTTACGCCTTTTGTATATACGGAACAATTCGAAAAATTTACACATCAGCTCTTTTTTAAAATAAATAATGGATTCATGGATACTTCGGTGGACTATAAAACATTTGCAGCCTTCTGGTGCCTGTATTTTGGTCTGATTCTTTTTCCTTTAGGAATCCTTCTGGATTCCGTGGAAAAGAAAAACATACCGATACCGAAACCATTCATATTGTCCTATCTTGTTATCATTCTAATTGGCGTTTATATGGTACCCTTCGGAGGAATGACACTATTCATGTTGCCGCATGTGATCTGCATGTTAATAAGACATACGAAAACTTCGCAGACAGCAAGTTCAAAGATGGATACAGGGCAGGGCGAATAATAAAAAGTTGGGTAACCAATGCAAACGGTGCCTAGAAATCCACCTCAAAAAGCTGCATAAATTTGCTGTATCCCGCTTGGTTCTATAGAGATAAGCAGAAAAGCATAGGTGTCAGCTATGAACTAAATGAAACTACCAGTTTGGATTTTAAATACCGTATATTAATTGTTACCTTATGAAAATTATCCGGAGATTAAATAAACCCTTATTTTTTTCCAAACCGTTCTTTAATCTCATTTACCTGCTCTCTCCCTTTAAGCTTGTATATTTTTTCTATATTATAATACTGTGCAACTCCTGACTCAGTCACTACAATCTGATCAAACCCGGCTGTAATAGTTGATGTGCCGGGGATACCTATTGTTGTGGGAAGCATTGTTTCAATTGGTCGGCGCAGCACCAGCAGGTAAAAGTCTTTATAACTGAGTTCGAGAATAATGGACTGTTTATCAACTTCTTCCCAATCCGGTTGTCTGAATGCAGTTATCTGATCAACCGCTTCAAGCTCATCATCAAGGTTGTATTTCTCAGGTAAAACCCGGGCAGTTGTAGCACATGCTACCACCATGATAAAAAGTATAAAAACTGAAGCAACTTTTATTATAACTTTCATTTTATCATCTCCTTTCAGTTAACTTTAATATATAGAATTATATTTAAGTTACATTATATCATTGCCGATATATTGTGTAAGATATTTATTTCTACTTAATCCATCTTATATAATACTAACTTATTTAAAAAACAAACCGCAAAGAGCTTCTTAACATGTATAACTATTATCAAATAATTGAGGCATGTAAAAAGATCGTTTTCTTATATGATCTTTTTCTTGAGAATGAAATGAAGTATGATGCAATTAATGATGCCAATCAAAAAGAAAAATCCGAAATATACAAAGATACGATGAAATATAAAAAAATATTAGACAAGGCTATTATGGATTTGCATGATTCATTTGAAAAATGGATTGATTAAATTGAATAACTTTAAAAACAACGTCGAGAAACCATATTATAACCAGGCTCAACCCATATTAAAGTAATTATATATATAAAGTCAGGAGAGCGGGAGAGCGAAATTGTTGAAATATGAATTATGGATATTCTTGTTGCTTTTAACTCCGTCAGTACTATTTGCCAGGGACATAAAGCCTGGATTCAGCTGTGACGGAAATCTTAATTTCAGTGAAATGATAATATGCAATGACTCATACTTGTCAAGTTTTGATAATTATCTCAATATTTTATATAAGCAATATATGAGGCTGAGTTTTTCTCCGGATACACTAAAAAAACATCAGCTTGCGTGGTTAAAAAAAAGAAATTCCTGTAAAAAACATGACTGTATATACAAACTCTACAATGAAAGAGCTTCAGAAATAATAGATGGGATCAAAGATATTGATAGTGGATTTACTGCCTTGGAACCTATTAATGTAGTGCGTTTTTTCACTGCATCACAAAATAATTATACTCCCGTATCTATAAATGAAACTATAAATAAACCCAGTGGGATGAATCTTTTTCCCGAGACTTTCTTTGAACTTAACTCCGCTAAAATTGAGTCTTTCGAGAGAATAGAAAGGCAAAAGTATAGATTTCAATATTCATATCAGGTGAGTTATAAAAAGTTATCTCCTTATACCATTACAGGCTCATTCCTTGTAGATGCCTCGGGGCAGTTATTGGCTGTTAACCCTAATAGAAATTCCGGATTTGAAAAGATGCTAAACGAGATTGTAAAGGCTTCAAGAGCAGATGATCAAGATCATCTTGAAATAATGCACAGTGTTTTAATTGAGCTGAGATCAGAAGGAATAGCGACTGCTGGATATTTTCTTAAATACTTTAATATGGATCCGGTTAAGACGTTAACCGGGGCTGGTGTAATACCATGCAGCAGGCACGATGGCCAGCTTTACCTGGTTAAAGGCAGTGTATTAGATGATACTCTTGAGTGCAGCTATGGACATGAGATCATCAATACTTACGATGGCAATGATGAAATTGATGGCAGCTGGGGTGATGAAATAATAGCTGCCGGAAAAGGTGCAGATACTATAGTTGGAAGCTGGGGAAATGAAATGGTTTATGCTGGCCCGGGAAATGATCATATAAAAGGAGATCATGGCAATCTGATTGTTTTGTATGGAAAGAGCTGGGGTGACGACGTAGTATCAGATAGTTGCAGCGTCATAGTTTTTTCTGCCGAAAACAGCCCGGAAGACATATTGTGGGAGAACAAACAACGAACAATTATTAACAAAAATACTGGCGATAGAATTCAGTTAAAACATCCATGCAGAAAGGTGCACTTCTCGAATATTAGCTTTGAATAGCTCTATTTGCAGGAGAAGCAATGGTGAAAAATATTTACTATTACCAACAAGTGAAACAGGTTTAAAATGAGAGGATCCTTTTTACGAACATCAGATATTGCCAAAGCAAGCGGAGTACATCCTAACACAGTTCGTATGTATGAAGAATACGGATATCTGTCACCCATACCACGTACCCCAAAAGGATACCGGATTTTCACAGAGGACCATCTTGACCAGGTGCGCCTGGTCCGGACTATTATGAAATGGCCGTACTCGGGTGGGAAAAGTCTTGTAATAACCATTATCAAGCATACCGCCCGGGAACAATTAGGGAGTGCCCTGGAAGATGCATACAGATATTTAACAAGGGTGAAAGCTGAAATCGACCGTGCGGAAATGGCTGCGGAATTACTGGAACACTGGGCTTCCGGGATGGCCATTGAAAATACATCAATATCCCTTTCCATGAGGGAAACAGCCGAACTGCTGGATATCACAACCGATGCGTTGCGTAACTGGGAGCGCAATGGCCTGATTAAAATACCCCGAAATCCAAAGAATAATTACCGCGTTTACGGCTCCGATGAAATCGCCCGGCTGTGCGTAATCCGCACGCTTCGTAAGGCCAGGTACAGCATGATGGCAATTCTCAGAATGATGCTCGTATTTGATAAAGGCCAAAAGAATGATTTAAAAAAAGTGCTGGATACCCCTGCGCCTGATGAGGACGTTTATTCTGTGTTTGATAAATGGCAATCAGCTCTTAAGGAGACGGAAAAAAGAGTAAGAAAATCTATTCAATTA
>JASFHE010000427.1:0-6031 GCA_050123415.1 Desulfobacteraceae bacterium
CTTCTTCATGGGCTGTTCCTCCTTTTTAGGGGTATTGGTTTCGGAGTGTTGTAACACACTCCGGAGCAGCCCGTTACATATTATCTAATTAATAATATATAAGAGCCTGACAGGTTAATAAAGTGAATCATTCTTTACTTAAAAGAGTTACTCTATTCATCGCATTATTTGTATTTGTCTATTTTTCGTTCTACCAGATGACAATGAAGCGTGGTTCGGAGAGCCATCAATCAATTCCTGATTCTCCTGTGGATGAAGTGGATGAAAAGGTTGTTAATCTGGATTCTGAATTGAAAAAGACAAATATATTAATAAAGATGGGTTTTGAAACTGCTGATATATATTATAACCGGGGATGGATCTACGCGGGGATGGGGAACTATGATTTAGCTAAAAAAGATTATGCCTATGCCATAGAACTCGACAATAGTCATGATGATGCCTACTTTAACAGGGGATTGATATATCTGAAGGAGAAAAAATATGTAGAGGCAATTTCAGACTTTTCTGAAACAATAAAATTAAATCCTGAGATGTCAGATGCCTACTGCAACCGTGGAAATGCCTATCTTAAAACAGGTAAATCCCTAAAAGCCCTTGAAGATTATAATACAGCCATTGGAATTGATGGTGAAGACCCGTATCTTTATTATAACAGGGGACTCATTTATCAGGTTATGGGGAAAATAAAGAAAGCTAAAGTTGATTTTAAAAAGGCTGAAGAATTGAGCCATGGATCCGAAAAATAATATGGAGGGACATATGTTACGGGTGATACTGGCCTGAAAAAGGATACGCATATGAATAATGAGAATATCTCAGTTGCAATAATTGGTGCCGGCGCAAGCGGAACGATTCTGGCCTGTCAGATCATTGAAAAGGCATGTAATGAGCGGGGTATTGGTTCAACTGTCTATTTGATAGAGAAAGGAACTGATTTCGGGCCCGGTCTTGCCTATAGTACTCCCCTGTCTTCTCATATCTTAAATATGAGGGCAGACACACTTGGAGTTGAAAAAGATAATCCCCTTCATTTTATGGAATGGCTCAGGGAGCATCGGGATTTCTGCTTCAATGATATAACCTCCAGCAGGTATGATATAAATTATCCTCCAAGAAAGATTTATGGCAAATACCTCAGGTATATTCTTGATTCATCTATCAAGAAAACCGTTTCAGGTCCATGTAGAATAGAGCTTGTCAGCGGGGAGGCAGTTGATATCGATCATAACGGATCTTCTATTAGGGTAAGGATGGCGGACGGGAATATGATTAAAGCAGATAATGCGGTTCTTGCTCCCGGAAATTTCCCCGGCTCTTTTCTTCATGAACTGAAAGGCATAAAGGGATATATCCCTTATCCGTGGCCGGTATCGGTGATAACAGAGAATATCCCGAGAGATAGTCCGGTTTGTATCATTGGTGCAGGTCTGAGTGCTATTGATACTCTTTTTACACTTATGGAAAACGACCACAGGGGAAAAATTACATTTATATCAAGGTGTGGAATTTTACCAAAGGTCCAGGGGGAACCTGTTGATTATGAATTAAAATATTTAAGCAAAGAGAATATATCCGGCATCATTGCTGAAACGGATGGAAAAAGCCTCCCCTTTAATGTGATAAAAAATCTGTATTTTAAGGAGATGGAAACTGCCGAAGAGAAAGAAATTGACTGGCTGCAGGTTTTCAATCCTGAGGGGTCGATAGCAGAGATACTTGAAAGGGATATTTCAAGGGCTGAAGCGGGAATTATTCTTTATCAGGCAGCTTTAACCGCTGCCGGGCCAATGACAGGATATATATGGAACAAGTTGTCTGTTGAAAACAGAATGATTTTTGACAGAATGTACAAAACTCTCTGGACGGTGTACAGGCATCCGATGCCGCTGATTAATGCAAAAAAAATCCTGAATGCGCTTAAAACAGGGCAGCTTGATATCCAGTCCGGATGTATTTGTGTACGAACATGCGGTAAAGAGGGTTTTGAAATTGATGTGAGTACCAGGTTCGGCATTCCCTATACTATAAAAACACCCGCAGTCATTAACGCAACAGGGCAGGGCCTGGATGTAACAAAATTCAATGATCCCCTGATTAATCGACTTATCGAAAAGGGATTAATCGATCCGCATCCGAACGGCGGAATTCAAGTCGATTATAAAACGAGTGAGGTAGTAGGAAAAAACAGGAATCTAATCCACGGCCTCTTTGCCCTTGGAGAGATAACCCGGGGAGTTCATTTTTTTACTAATGGTATAGTTCCCAACATGTCTGTTTCCGATAGAATTGCAGATTATATATTAGGGCGTGATGCGGCCTGATTGATATTCTGTTTTGAATGATGGAGGGTATTGTAAGTATCCTGGCATATCCGGCGCATCTATTGTTCTTTTTTTATCCTTTTCTTTATCGATCGTTTTCATTGACTCTTCAATTTTTTTCAATAATTCCGGATTATCTGCTGCGTGTTTCTTTGCTACATTAAAATGGATATTAGCTTCTCTCATGTTTTTTAACCGTTCATTAAAAAGGCCAAAATTATAATGCGCAAGCCCCAATTTGTTTTCTTTGCCATAGGAATATCCGAGATTATAAAAAATATTGTCAGCAACAGGTTCCATTAGTTTCAGTTTTTCATAGATGTTAATGGCTTTGTTGTATTCCTCAATTTTCTGGTATGTCTTTGCAAGGGTGAAAAGGCTTGGTTTATCGTTTCCATTCTTTTTCAACGCCTGCTCAAGTATCGAGACTGCCTTTTCAGGATCATCGTTAGATAGGTATGCCTCACTCAGATACCTTAATACAGGTAAAGGGTCAGCAAGTCCCCTGATTGCTTTTTTAAGATGATCTATTGATTTTGAATATTCTTCTTTATCTATTAAAACTATCCCCAGGCCAAGGTTCCCGAGAGGCGAGTCAGGGTCTTTTGATAATTGGGTTGTGAATTGATTAATCATTTCAGCCTGATTTTCATATTTTGCCATGATAATGGTCCTGAAAACAGGGTATTGTTTTCGGAACTGAATGGTCTGGGCTTTTTGCTGAACAACAAAAGGAGAAGAAAGCATTGATTCAATATTTGATATTCTTTCAGGGCCAATCGGATGAGTAAGAAGGTATGCCGGGATTTTATTTACTCCATGATTCCCCTCCTGAAGTCTTAACAATGCATCTTTTATGGCTACAGGGTTAAAACCTGATTTTGCCGCATATTTAAACCCCGCCTGGTCGGCCTGGCGCTCGGCATCTCTGCTGTAAGCGAGCTGTTTCTGTTGAGCAGCAGCAAGTGTTCCGGTCATTATTGCCTCAGACGTATCTCCTCCCCCAATAAGCATTCCTGCCAGCAGGCCTAATAATGTCCCATACCCGAGTTTTGTGGCCTGTTCAACCTGTTGAGAGATATGGCGGCTTGAAACATGAGCTATTTCGTGACACATTACTGCGGCAAGCTCATCAACTTCCTCCATTTTCCTGATAAGTCCTGTATGAATAAAAATGTATCCACCGGGACCGGCAAAAGCATTAAGCTCTTCATTTTTTATTATATAAAAATTGAATTTAAAGTGTCTGGTTTCTACGGATTTAACAAGGTATTGACCCAAATCACTTAAAAAATCACTTAAAAAAGGATCTTCTACTAATTCAAGGTATTTTTTGACTTCTGTAATGAATTTTTCCCCTTCCTTTTCTTCCTGCTCAATAGAGAGGGCCAGGAGGGTGCCTTGCTGTGACAGGAGAAGAATAATCAGTGTGATAATACAAAATTTATTTTTTATCAGGGAGGGCATTGTCTTTTATTTTTATCCTCGGTGCTTCCATCCAGAGACCTTCCAGATCATAGAGTTCTCTGACGGGTTGATAAAAAAGATGGATTATCAGATCACCATAATCCATTAGTATCCAGTGTCCTTCAAGTGCTCCTTCGGTTCCATAGGATTTTAATCCATTTTCCTTCATCTTTTTTTCAAGGTGGCGTTCCATAGATTGAACCTGGCGTGTGGAATTTCCACCTGCAATAAGAAAATAGTCGGTAAAAGAAGACATCTCTCCTACATTAAATAAGACAAGATCAATTGCTTTTCGTTCCATAATAATATCGGCTGCAAGTAATGCTTTGTCAAGAGACTTCATTTTTTTTGTATAATCCTTTCCTAATTATATATTCTTTTACTTTTAGAGGCACTAAATAATTTATTGATTTCCCGGCCCTGATATTTTTACGAATCCCGGTGGATGAGATGTCCATCAGAGTCGTTTTTTTTAGCAGCACATGTTTGCCGGATGAATTAATATAGTTTTCAGTGCTTTTCTTTTTAAAATTCGTTCCAAGCAGTTTTATGAATCCGTCCAGATCATCAAGTGCGATGCCCGGCCTTTCAATAACAGCAAAATTTGTTAACTGAAAAAGGCTTTTGTATTCCTTCCATGTATTTATTTCTCTAAAGGCATCACTTCCCAGGATAAAAAACAGATCAAGTTGACTGCCGTATTTTTCACGTATTATCCTGATAGTTTCAATAGAATATGATAGCCCCTTCCTGTGACCCTCGATATCACAGGCCTCAAGATAATCTGAATATGCCGCTCCTATCTTTGTCATTTCAAGCCGGTCAAAAAAAGGGGCCACCAATGGCCCTTTCTTATGAGGAGGCTGGGCTCCCGGCATCAGGAGTATCTTTGCAAGATCAAGCTCTTCGCTCATTTCTTCCGCCAGCCTGAGGTGCCCGAAATGAATGGGGTCAAAGGTCCCTCCCAGTATACCAAGTCTCAAATTAAAATCCTCCTAATCCCTGATCTGACCATCGCCGTAAACAATAAATTTTGTCGTGGTCAATTCTTCCAGTCCCATGGGGCCGAAGGCGTGAAGTTTGGAGGTATTTATTCCTATTTCAGCCCCAAGCCCAAGCTGGTTACCGTCGTTGAATCTGGTTGACGCGTTCACCAGTACCACTGATGAATCGACCTGCTCAAGAAATTTTCTGGCCCTGGCATAGTCTTTGGTGATTATCGTCTCAGTATGATTTGAGCCGTATTTTTCTATGTGGATACATGCTTCCTCCATACTTTCTACTATTTTAACCGCCAGTATCAGATCAAGAAATTCGGCAGGCCAGTCTTCTTCTGTTGCAGGAACAATGTCAGGAATGATGTTTCTTGTCCTTTCACATCCCCTGAGTTCCACATCTGCTTTACGGAAGGCATTTGCCGCCTCCGGTAAAAAACTCTCTGCGATTTCTTCATGAACAAGCATTGTTTCCAGCGCATTACAGACACCCGGCCTTTGTACTTTTGAGTTTACACAAATATCTACTGCTGAACTGACATCAGCGAATTTATCCACATATGCATGGCATACCCCCTTGTAATGCTTCAGGACAGGTATCCTGGAATTTTCAGTGACAAAGCGAATCAGGCCTTCACCACCCCTGGGAATGATTACATCCACCAGTTCATCACATAATAACAGCTCTGTGGTGGCCTGCCTGTCTGTGGTGGGGATTACCTGTACAGCTTTGCCCGGGAGATTGTTTTCCTCAAGTGCTTCTTTGATAATATCCGCAAGAATAATATTTGAGTTTATTGCTTCGGAACCGCCCTTTAATATAACTGTATTGCCTGATTTCAGGCAAAGGCTTGCCGCATCAACCGTTACGTTAGGCCTGGACTCATAAATAAAGCCAATAATCCCGAGAGGTATCCTGATTCTGCCTACCGTGAGATTGTTGGGTCTTTTCCACATCCCGGTAACCTCCCCGACCGGATCGGGCAGCAGCGCTACTTCCTTAAGTCCTTCAACCATTGAATTGATGGTTTTATCGTCAAGGGTAAGCCGGTCGATCATTGCCGGACTCAATCCCTTTTCTCCGGCGGCATCGAGATCTTTTTTATTCCCGGTTTGTATATCATTTTTCCGTTCAATCAATTTTCTGGCAATCGATTCAAGCGCGGCATCTTTTTCCTGCCTTTTAACAACCCTGAGATTTCTTGATGCCTCTTTTGCCGCCACTGCAATTTCATTGATCATCTG
>JASFHE010000428.1:0-6030 GCA_050123415.1 Desulfobacteraceae bacterium
TGGATGGTCCCCTTTCATATTCGAATAAAAGGCTGGTTAGAATAGGGCATTGGTATAAAAATGGAAGATGGTTAACACTACATACTCATTAATAACTTGACAAAAAAGAGTTAAGGCTTTTATACAGGACGATATCAAAGATTATCGAGACAGGATAACTGTTTCAACGACAATGAAAGATTATTAAATCTATTGAAAGGTGGTGACTTAATGCTTGTTAAAAACCTGTGCGAATCCATTAATTAAAGAATGAAGTCTGGATGCTACCGGAAAAAATCGCATATGGTTCCGAGTTTCTGTAATTTATATATTTAAGTGTAGATTACTAACAAAGACCTTCATAAATAATATTCAGTGCTTCACTTACCTTACATATTTTAAACGATGTATTATTTTTGTGAGTCACTGTTTCTTTACGGGAAAAATATCTCTCTTTGGAGAATACTATCCATACTTCCTGCCTTTAATTCAGCATGGATGAGCTTTATAGCCCTTTTCTTAAAGTAATACATTATACTTGAAAGTATTTTATAACGGATTATTTAGTAAATATACCGGGTGATATTATTCGGCTTAAATGCCGTATAAAATGGAATCATAAAAGGAGAAGAAAGTAATGAAAATAACTAATATTCAAATCAGAGAAACGGAAGACAAGGATTTTAAAGATATTATGGAGATTGAAGAACAGGCATTTGGTCATAATAAAGAAGCAGATTTGACGGCTGATCTTTTAAAGGATGAAACAGCAAAACCGATTCTTTCATTGCTTGCCTTTCATAAAAGTGATGCAGTCGGGCTTTTATTTACACGGGTATGTATAAATCACAGGGAAAACCAGTCCCTGGTCCATATTCTTGCACCTCTGGCTGTAAAACCGGAATACCAGAAAAGAGGAATCGGAGGTATGTTGATTAATGAAGGCTTGCGAAGGCTTAAAAAAATGGGATCTGAAATGGTGTTTGTTTTAGGACACATGGGCTATTATCCCAGATTCGGTTTTACTCCTGATGCAGGAACACTGGGTTTTTCTGCTCCCTTTCCAATCCCTGAGAAATATAGAAATGTATGGATGGTTCAGGCTCTTGATCCGAAAAAAAAATTCTATTAACAAAGGCAAGGTTATCTGTGCTGATGAATTGAACAAGCCGGAACACTGGAGAGAATAACCAGTATATGTTCATCCGGAAACCAGAGTTTTCGGATGAACATGTAAAAGCAGTCTATATATGGATTTTAACTTTCGTACGCTGTGATAAATACAGTTGTATTAATTCTCTGTGACTGCTAAAAATTAATTCACTTAAGGAGGAACTGTAATGTCATCGGTTGTTGGACAGGTTATAAAAGAGAATCGTGTTCCGGATAAATTTCAATGGGGTGGTGTGCTGTTAATATCTATCTGTCACATGATCCATGATATCTATACCAGTTTTTTATCTCCGTTACTCCCTCTCCTGATTGAGAAGCTCTCTATAAATCTAACCCAGGCGGGTTTTCTTGGAACAATCGTGCAGCTTCCTTCTCTCTTAAATCCCCTGATCGGAAGATGGGCGGATAAAGGCGATAAGGCACGGATATTTATTATTCTCGGGCCTGTACTCACATCCGTTCCCATGAGTTTCCTTGGACTGGCCCCAACATACAGCGTAGTAATTCTGATCCTACTTGTTGTTGGTATCAGCACATCCATTTTTCATGTCCCCGGTCCTGTCATGGTCGGAAAGCTTTCAGGAGACCGAAAGGGATTGGGAATGAGTTTTTTTATGATTGGAGGAGAATCAGCCAGGATGTTGGGTCCCCTGGCTGCTGTAGGTGCAGTATCTTTGTGGGGGCTTGAAGGATATTATCCTGTAATGGTTGTAGGAATTGTATCTTCTTTCGTGGTGTATATGCGATTCAGGAACTTTCCTGTTACTGTAAAAAAAAGTTCATCTGCTTCTTTGAGAGAGGTATATGGTGAAATAAAACCTATTATGAAACCACTAACCTTTATCCTGTTTGCCAGGGGATTTATGCACGGCTCCCTGGCAACCTTTTTACCTATATTCATAAAGCAGGAAACAGGAAGCCTCTGGCTGGCAGGTGCAGCGCTTGCAATGTATGAAGCCTCAGGTGTAGCAGGTATATTCACAGCAGGTCCCTTAAGCGACACACTTGGCAGGAAACGTATTATGGGTTTTCAACTTATGTGCGCTCCATTTTTCCTGTTGCTTTTTATAGCTTTAAACGGCTGGCCGAAGGGGGCAGCGCTTATCCTGACAGGTTTTACACTCCTGTCCACAACGCCGGTTATGCTTGCCCTGATCCAGGAGCATGCAAAAAACAGCCCGTCTGCTGCAAATGGTTTTTTTATGATGATTTCATTTATCGCGAGATCGGCAGTGGTTGTATTGATAGGTTTTTGCGGAGACCTTGTAGGACTTAAAATAACCTATTATATTAGTGCTGTTATGGGAATGGCCGGGATTCCTTTTTTGTTTATGTTGCCGGAAAAGAAATATAGTAAAAAACTGAGTTGATAAATATATAACAAACCGGTATCTATTCATACATTATTGAAAAAAAGGTGCCTGTTGATCCTGTAATAGTGGAATATTTTAAGAAGGCTGTTAAAGATGCTGCGGACAGTAATATCGATGAATTAAGAAAACATGCATATCCTGTTGGGAATAACTCTGCTACAGGTGGCTGGGGACATAATGTAAGGCAACCCCTATATGCCTGTGCCCCGTTGTTATACTGGGATATAAGTGGAGAACAGAAATATATTGATGCCGCCTCAGAGCTTATGGACTACAAACTCGGGCTGAATCCTCTGAATATTTCCTATGTCACCGGACTTGGCTTCAATCAGGGAAAAGCAAGGTGGCACATAAAGTACCACCCTACGAAAAACCTCGAAAGTGTTATGTTGTAGGGGCGGACCTGCGTGTCCGCCTGGAATTTGAGGATGTAACCCGCCATCACCGGGCAGGCACACAGGCCTGTCCCTACAATGCTGAAACCCTTTCTTTTCTACCCCTTCGGCTTATTTTCAATAAAAACCTCAACCAGCCTTGGGCTATTATCTTCAACTGCCTCCTTAAGAGCTCCTTCAATTTTATCAGGCTCAGTTACCTGAGTAGCCTTTACTCCCATGGACTCGGCAAGCTGCTTGAAGTTAATAACCGGTTCGCCTATCTCCATCCCGTCATGTTTTTCTGTTAGGACATATTCACCAAGTACCATCTTTCTTACGAGTTTAACCTGCCTGTAAACACCGTTATTGGTAATTACAAAGGTTACAGGGATGTTATATCTGGCTGCTGTCCAGAGGCTTTGCATAGACCATGCTGTACTGCCGTCACCGCATACTGCAATAATATCTTTACCCGGTGCACCAAGGTTGGCACCCATTGCACCGGGGAGCCCCCATCCGATGCTTCCTCCCTTGCGAGCCCTGATAAATTGACCGGTCTTTGAAAAGTTTACGACCTGCCGGAGCATATGAGATGAAGACCAGCAGTCATCAACAATAACACTGTTTTCGGTTGTTAAATTTGCAATTTCCTTCATAAGCCTTGATACTGCAATCGGTTTTTTATTTTTTTCAGAAACGAGCTGTTTTTCAAGGGTATTATTTTTTTCAGATTTCTGATTTTTTATTTTCTCTTTTCTATCTTCTATCTTCTCTTTTATCTTTTCAGGCAAATTCTTTTCCAGTTTTTTATTCAGCTTAATTAGAGTTTCTTTGATATCTCCCTGCATACCGCAATCTGTTAACATGTTTTTACCCAGTTCCCAGGGATTCTCATCAATGTGAATCACCTTGATATTTTCTGGTAATACCTCTTCCGGGTTGTAAAAACTGGGGCTGAACAGAGAACAACCTATGCCGATAAGAAGGTCAGCCTCTTTAAGTGTTTCTTTTGTACCCGGTTGTGATGGGTCAAGGTCTCCAAGGTATAAAGGATGCCTTACCGGGAAATTGACATCAGACATCCATGCCTGATAAACCCTTGATCCTGTCAGTTCTGCAAATTTTACAACCTCATCCAGTGCCTTACATCTTGTAACTCCGCTTTCAACCATGATTACAGGTTGTTTTGCCTCCTGGATAATCTCGATGGCTTTCTTAATGGCTTGTCTGTCAGCCCTGACTCCAGAATAGATGTTACTTTTTGTACTCCCATCAAATTCAATATCCTGGTTCATAATGTTCTGGGGTAATGAAACCAGGACAGGGCCCTGTGGGTGCTGTGTTGACATTTTAAAGGCACGCTGCATTATCACAGGAATGTCTTCGGCATGATGTATTTCTGTGCTCCATTTGCAGTATATTTTACCCATACCAACAATGTCACCGGTGAGGTGAGGGTCGTACTGAAGGAGCCTGGTATCCTGCTGTCCTGCTGTGACTACAAGCGGCACTCCTCCTGCCTGGGCATTGTACAGCATGCCCAGTGCACTGGCTATACCTGGACCTGTATGAAGATTTAAAAAGCCAGGTTTACCTGTAACTCTTGCATACCCTTCAGCCATTCCTGCGGAAACTATCTCGTTAAGTCCGAGAATATATTTAATATTGGTACTGTTTTCCAGTGCATCCATAAAGAGTACTTCTGTTGCGCCTGGAATTCCGAAAACATACTCAACGCCTTCACTCTTTAATATTTCTATCAATGCCTCTGCACCTTTCATTTTTGGCATTTTTTTCTCCTTTTCAGTAATATTGGCTTTAACTATAATTTAAAGTTTTACACTATATTCACTATCTCCCTTCCTTTCAAATATTTTTTTGATAAAATAAAATTCATTTGTTTTATTGAAAAAACTGTATCCGGTTTTCAATTGACACCATATTTTCGATTCAATACATTAGGGTGCAGCACTCTGTGCCCCTACAGGTTTGTTATTGAATTTTGAGGACAATTAAACCGGAGGAGAAACCACAATGACATCTATATCAGAATTTAATTTTTATGGTGAGGAACTTGAAAGAAAATTTGCTCTAAGAACATCTCCGATGGCAGTTAAAATGCTTGAAACCGAAGATGATATCCCGGAAGGAGCGATAAGGCCGTCCAGAGATATGGGTAACCGTATTGCCCAGTGTCAGGCCTTTGCATTATCTCGCAGGGAAAATAAAACCATTGTCATGTTAAAGGAAGATAATAACTGCTTTGCTCCATTAATTGCCTATGGACATGTGGATAAACCTGATGATCCCGAATATCAGTTATTTATGGGATTCCCTACCTTTGAAAGAGATAAGTATATCGGGATTGTCTCTGCTCCTCTAAAAACTGCCAATTTTGCGCCTGATGTAATTATCATATATTCAAATACCGCCCAGATGAGAGGCCTTATTATGCCCCTGCACTTTGCGCAGAAGGAAGATGAGCTTCAGTATCACTTTTTTCCTCCTGTCTGTTCTTACCTGATGGTCCCTGTTATTAAAAATCAGAAATATTTGATTGCCCTACCTGATCCCGGTGAACATATGCGAGCGTTGCCGGGAGAAGATGAAATCATAATTTCCATACCAGGAGCCAAGCTGGATGATGTAATGAAGGGCCAGAAAGAAGTGGAGAAGTTCAAACAGGGTTACAGGGATGTAAAATATATGATGAATTATAACTTTCCGCTGCCTCCGTTATATCAGGACCTGTTTAAGAGGTGGGGGATGGATTAAAATAATAAAATGAAAAAAAGAAGTCTTACGCTATAATTGAATATGAAACAATTAACTAGTAGTTTCCCAGTTTTAATAAATATTTTAATTTACACCGCCGACAATAGTAATATTGGGAAAATTATTTTCAATATCAGAAATCTCTTTTTCTTTAACTGAATTAAAAAAAGCTAGACTTGCTTTTTTTGACGCTTCAAGGTTACAATACTCTGAATTCATCAAAAATGTTAGTATTTCCTTATTTTTATCAGATAGATTTAAAAAATTGAATACATTTTTTATATATTCGTCAGATAAAAAATGTATAGGTTGCTTTTGTCTTGCTCTTGCTATGTTTATTATTAGCCACCATA
>JASFHE010000429.1:0-6005 GCA_050123415.1 Desulfobacteraceae bacterium
TTTAACCTTGTGCCTTGTACCCTGGGCCTTACCTTTAATCTTCTCCTTAATCCGCTCTACCACCTCACTAGCATTCACCGAATCATATTCCGAATTGGCTCCAATTACCCCCATATCCGCAAGTACTTTTTTCAGGATATCCGGGCTTTTACCGGAATACAGGTCCTTCAGTTCAGTGAGATAGGCCCACCTGTCCCATATCTGCTGTAACTGATCAGGGCAGGCATCTTCATTATTCCGGCTCAGGGAGGATGCTGTTATTTTATTCCATTCCCCCGGGGCAATGTTTGCTCCTATTGAGACCACACCGCTGCTTCCGGGGTGATCGAGAAATGATGATTCGTCTCCGTCATATATAGTGAAGTCTATGCGTGCCCTCACCGCCCTTTGATAGTTATACGACCTGTCCAGCGACCCTGAAAATATAAGACCGGCTATCTTCAGGTTTTCTGCAAGCTCCTTCAGGATAGCCGTGCGGATATTTTTTCTTTTTAATGTTTTATTTATTTCATATATAAGGGCGGGGTCATTATGCAGGATAATATTTTCATCAATCTGTGAACATACATTTTCATAATATTCAGGCAGGCCTCTGTTGCTGTGATAATACAGGGGAGTATCAACCCATATCACTGCACCTTTATAGTTTCTGGTCTCTTTCTTTTTCCTTAGCAGATCCAGGGTTTTAAGGGTATCTGCTTCCGACCTGCATGTTACCCACATCAGAACAGGGACTGAGCTGCGGACAACTACAAGGGTTTTATCAAACAAATCAGCTTGTTGTTCAATACTTAGTCCTGTTCCGGAGCCTCCCTCAGGGCCGGATATATAAACCGCCTGAACGTGAGGGAGCAGCCGGTCGAGATGCCGGCCAAGCCCGGTGCCGTCAATGATCCCGTCAGCTGTTACAGGTGTGATCAGTTCGGCGATCAGTCCTTTAGGTAGATGCAGGCCCACCATTCAGTCTGAATTCCTCTTTACCCAGAATGTCATGAAGATGTAAAATACCTTTAAGCCGTTTTTCATTATCCAGGATTATAAGGTGCATTATCTGATATAATTCCATTATACCCAATGCCTCGGCAGCTGACATGTTTTCATCGATGCCCCTCGGCGAGGGTGTCATTATATCATCAACAACAAGAGAATAGATACTCTCCTGCTTCATAAGCGCTCTTCTCAGGTCCCCGTCTGTCAGGATACCTGCTACACGCCTTTCTTCATCAACAACAACGGTTACGCCAATTCCCTTTGAATCTATCTCTACTAAGGCATCATATACCTTTGTGCCGGAATTTACCACCGGTACATTATCACCGGCAAACATAACTTCTCTCACCTTTGTACCGAGCCTTTCACCAAGTGTCCCGCCGGGGTGAAACCGTTTAAAATCCTTCTCACCGAACCTTCTGAGTTTCATGAGGACAACAGCCATGGCATCTCCCATGGCTACTGCTGCTGTGGTACTGGCTGTGGGAGCCATTGTTATGGGACATGCCTCTCTTTCGACCTTTACATCAATTACGACATCACTCATCCGGGCCATGGGTGATTCGACATTGCCCGTAAAACTGATTATCTTTGCACCCATATCTTTCTTTATCATGGGGAGAATCTTATTTATCTCATGGGTATACCCGCCGTTGGATATGGCAAGGACAACATCCTCCCTGGTCACCATACCAAGATCTCCGTGAAGGGCTTCGGCCGGATGCATAAAAATGGAAGGGGTTCCGGTGCTGCTCAGGGTTGCGGATATTTTTCTGCCAACCAGTCCTGATTTCCCCATACCGGTTATAATTACTCTACCCCTTGCCTTAACCATTATCTGCACTGCTTTTTCAAATTCGGGGCCTACACGATCAATCAGATCAAGAATGCCCTGTGCCTCAATTTTTAATACGTCTTTTGCCTGTTCTAATATCATTCTGTTTTGCCTTAAAGTAAATATATACCATTTTCAATAAGTTATCTAATATGGAACTCTATTACCATGTAAACAGATGCTTCTCAAGGAATAATTTTATACAGAATTTCAGGCTGGAAAATTGCCGGATAAAACTATTTTCTATCCCAGAATTTTTCCAGCACCAGAGCAAGGTCGGATTTTGTATTCACCACAACAGGCTTCCAGTTAACAGGTAACAGTGATTTATACCTGTAACTTTTATATCTGTCATCAACAAGGACAACCACTCCCCTGTCATTTTCCGATCGGATCACCCTCCCGGCTGCCTGGAGCACCCTGTTTATACCGGGATAGAGATAGGCATATTCAAAACCCGCCTGGTCAGTCTCTGTAAAATAATCCCTTATAATATCCCTCTCAGGAGATATGCCCGGAAGCCCCACACCATATATGACCGCACCTGACAACCTGTCTCCGGTAAGATCAATCCCCTCTCCAAAAACTCCACCCATGACTGCAAAACCCACAATGGTATTATCATTGCCGGTTGAAAACCGGCTCAAAAAATTATCCCTGTCCTCTCTGGTCATACCGGGATTCTGGATTATAATCTCAAAATTGTTTTGTTCTGATTCGAACAGCTCAGTCACCATCTTCATATAGGCATATGAAGGGAAAAATAAAAGATAATTTCCTTTTTTTGAATCGATTACAGGATTTATGAGCCCGGCAGCAGATGCCTTTGTCGCCTGCCTGTGTTTATAAAGGGTTGACACTCCTCCATATACGGCCAGACAAAGATTTTCAGCAGGAAAAGGCGAGGGTATTTCGATATTTCTTGTACTCTCATCACATCCGAATAATCTTTTAAAATAATGAGGAGGAGACATGGTCGCGGAAAAAAAGACCGCTGCCCTGTTTTTTCGGAATGTCCCGCTGAGCCTTGCCGAAGGATCAATACAGAAAAGCTTGAGCCTTAAATCCTTTCCTGCAGCCTCATAAATAGTCCTGTAGGTTTCGTCATACTCTTCAAGTATCCTTGTAAATGTCCTTACATTAAAATATAGTTCAAGCAATGCATCCTTAAAGGATGACGGAATATTCAGTGCGAACCAGTCTTCGGCGGCCTTTATAAAATGTCTGAGGGAAGGCAGCAGGTTTACCGGGGCATCCTGTTCAATAAGTATGCTGTTACTTTCTTCTTCACATCTTTTACGATACTTGAGCAGATCGGAATTAATACTGCTCAGCCTTTTATATATGCCGGGCAAATCTTCCTTCAGGATTTTTCTGGTATCAAGAAAAGTCCGTTTAAAAATCTCCGCAGAAAACATCTCCCTGGACCTGTCCACCAGGTTATGGGCCTCATCAATGAGAAGTATAAAATCGTTTTCTTCTTCGAGAAAAAACCTCCGCAGGTATACCCTGGGATCAAACACATAATTATAGTCGCATATAATTACATCCGCCATTAGGGATAATCCCAGGCTGAATTCAAACGGGCACACCGTGAATGTCGAGGCTATTCTTTCGATTGCAGCCCTTGAAAGATTATCCTCATAAAAAAACCGTTCTTCAGCCTCATCGATTCTGTCAAAATAACCTCTTGCATATTCGCATTCATCCGGGGTGCAGGCACTGTCAGGTTTAAAGCAGATTTTGTCCTTTGCGGTAATGGTAAGGGATTTAATTCTTAATCCCTTTTTCCTCATTTCACTTATTGCCGATTCTGCCGAGTCCTTCCCGGTTGTTCTTGCGGTAAGGTAAAAAATCTTTGAAGAAAGGCCTTCCGCCATTGCCTTTATGGAAGGAAACAGGGTTGACATGGTCTTCCCTATTCCGGTTGCGGCCTGAATAAGTACTTCTCTTTCCTGCACAACAGCGCTGTATACTTCTACCGCCATCTCCCTCTGGCCGGGACGATAGCAGTTAAACGGGAATTCAAGTTTTTTAATTGAGCTGTTTCGCGTACTCCACCACTTCTCCAGATCCTCAATCCTCTTCATGTAACAAGAGGACATTTCATAGAAAAAGGTCTCAAGCTCTGACCGGCTATATGTCTCCCTGATCTCTTTAAGCTTTCCGGTATCAAGCTGATAATAAGCAAGCTGTCCTGATATTTCTTCAATATCTTCCTGTAACATGCATATATAGCAGTACACCTTCAGCTGGGCCCAATGAACCGGATTCACCGATTTATCATAATATTCGAGATTTCTTACTGTGGTCTTTATTTCTTCAACTATTACAGAGTCAGGGTATCGAAATATGCCGTCCATGCGGCCATTGACTTCAAGGATATGCTTTTCGGTTTCAAACTCTCTTGAAACAGACACCTCACCGGTATACTCAGGGGGTCTGGATTTCTGAACCTTCTGGTGGGCAAAGATAGCGTCACGGGGATTGATCTGTGAAAAACCGTCAAAGGACAGATCGCCTGCCCTGCAGGAATATTCAACCAGGTTCCTTACCGAAACAGTGATCTTTTTTTTCAAGGGGAGGCCTCGTGCTGACCGGCTATTTGGGATTGTATTGGCTGGCGACTTTACATGCGAATCTTTCTTCACAAATTCTGGAGCAATAGAATTCTCTCATGATAAAGCCGTATTTTTCAATAAAATCACGTACCGCTTCATTCCGGTCTTCTATCTGTAAAAACCATTTGTGATCGTCCACGTGGCGCTCGATAATATCTATCTGGGCTTCAAGTATCTCTTTCAGTCGGCTGCATTCACTCTGCATTCTTAAATCCTACAGGCATTACAAAAAGGGTAAGGCCTTTCCTTTCAACAACTAAAATTTCCTGTCCCTTTTCAATGGGACTCTCACTCCTGCTCCGGGCGCTCCACTGTTCTCCGTTTATGCTTATATACCCTTTATCTAAAATTCTTTCCAGTGTAATACCTTGTTTTCCGATCATTATATCATCTTTTTTTGGTATATATGCCCTCCACGTATAAAAAAACAGTATGATATCTTTTACTACCCAGGCTGATATAATTCCATAAGAAATTAATTGAGAAAAGGTTATCCAGTGCCTGACCAGCAGTATAACAAAAATAAGTACAGCCAGCTCAGGTATCTGGAATAATGCATATCTTATTATTGTCCCTTTTGTTATTTTCTCTTTCATCCCGGACTTGTGTTCAACCTGCCTTTCAGCTATTATACGCAAAAGAAACTTAAATAAAAGGATTATATAATGAAAATAAACCGGTTACCAGAAGATATACAACCATATGTTATCCCGGAACCAGACGGGAGTATGTCCTATCGATGCCTGGGATGCGGCAAACATTTTGAGATAAATGAACTGCTGTATACCTGCCCGGACTGCGGTACTGTTCTTTTGCTGGAAGATACCGCTTTTGACCGTTACAAAAATATCAGCGGTGAACTGTGGAAAAAGATATTTGATTACAGATGCATGATCAATGATCAGCCCCTTAAGGGTATTTTCAGGTATTATGAATTTATAGCACCCATAATACCCCTTGATCAAATCGTATACCTCGGAGAAGGCCATACACCGGTTGTAAGGGCTAACAGCAGGCTTAAGGATATTGTGGGCGGAGATTTCTATTTTAAGGACGACGGACTCAATCCCAGTGCATCCTTCAAGGACAGGGGGATGGCCTGCGCCCTGAGCTTCATCAATTATTTTGCCTTAAATAAAAGGATAGACAAGATACTGGCCATCTGTGCCTCAACCGGCGACACCTCCGCTGCAGCGGCCCTCTACGCAAGCTACCTTGAGGATTTTCTTAAATCCGCCGTGCTTCTGCCGCAGGGTAAGGTTACCGCCCAGCAACTTGCCCAGCCCCTTGGCGCCGGAGCAAGGGTGCTGGAAATACCGGGTGTTTTTGATGACTGTATGAAGGTTGTTGAGGCACTTGCCGAAAATTACCATGTTGCTCTTCTCAACTCAAAAAACAGCTGGAGGATACTGGGACAAGAGTCCTACTCATATGAGATAGCACAGGACTTTGACTATGAGGTGGGTGACAAGGTTATTGTCCTGCCTATCGGCAATGCGGGTAATATAACCGCTGTAATGAGCGGATTTTTAAAATTTTACAGGGCAGGTATTATAAAA
>JASFHE010000430.1:0-5998 GCA_050123415.1 Desulfobacteraceae bacterium
AAAAAATCTTTTCCGGTTCCTAACCGGAACCATTGGGACCCCCTGCCCGGATTCGTTGGAACCAACCTTCCGGACAGGGTGGATTTTTATTCCGGTATATCCAGAAAGCTCAAAACATTAACATCCGGGTCATCATCCATAAAACGAAGTAATTCTTCCAAGTTTTCAAAAGACTCTCCGTCAATATTTATTCCATTATTAAAACTGACAAGTTCCATTCCAATTGACTGTTGAACTGAAGTACTGCCAATATCAAATTCTTTTTCGATATCCGCTTCCATCATTAGTATTTCATAAAGGATTTTTTCCTGCGCAAAAACGTGATTATCCTGCTCCTCATTCACATTATTTTCATCATAACTATTGTCTGAGGTCTGTGAAATACCCGCCATGGGCATTACACAGATAGCCATAAATAGACTTGCGAAGATGGTTGTTGCGACTCAACCTTTGCGGTTTTTCCATGACCTTTTCTCCAGCCACTTGAGGCGGGGAACCAGCCTGAAAGGCTCTTCAAATATACCGAGAAAACCAATACTTGGTTCTAAACTCTCTGCAAAGAGTTCCCGTGCCGTTCTTAATAGTGTTTCACGATAAGCCGCAGTCTTTTCTCTGAGAACATTCGCTACACTCAAGTCACAGCAGATTTCGCATATATGTCTCATCTGCCTGCGTGACCATATTAATAAAGGATTAAACCAGTATACTATCTGAAGTGCTATACAAAACCAGTGAACCAGTAAATCACCCCGTTTTAGATGGCAAAGCTCATGAAGCATCACATGTTCTTTATGAAAACCAGTACCCACAGTGCATACCTGACCTGCGGCCATGCCCATTTGCGAATTATCATGTCCACAGCAGTTATAATGACTATTAGCAGACTGACCTGCCAGAACATGCTTCCCATCCACTGCCACCATATTTGAGCTATATCATTTAGTTAGTCGATCATTGGTTATTTCTCCTGTTCTTCCTGTTTAAGAATACGGATCAATTCTTCACGTTCTCTCGATCCTACGGTCCTCCGTGGGATCGTCTATTTTTGACGCTCCGCGTCGCTTTTAAAAATGTAGGTTGGGTTAAGCGAAGCAACCCAACAAAAGATCAGATATATTGCCTCTTAGTTCTAGGATGGGTGAGTAGTTACCCAGCAACTATAAATCATTTAATCATTTGGTTATTCTAATGTAACCCCCTCACTGTCTACGCCCCCATCTGGGGAAACACCTTAGGAGTAATTAGTATCACCAACTCTGAATCAGAAGATACTCCGGTCTCATTGACAGATTCACCATCCTTCGCAATACTCCCGACAACAACAGTTTTCCCACTCTTCACATTTAATGTTGTTTCTATGCTTTTTTCCGCGGGTTGGTTCCGACTATCCTTAACATTGACACTTAAGGTGATAACGTTATCAGAACTCACTTTATCCGGAGCTACTGTGAGGGATAGAGGATATTCCACTGGTTCAGAAGAATTATTATCTATCGAGGAAATGGGAGAGCCACTTCTTAAAGTCGCAACACTCCCTTCCTTTGCAAAAACCTTGGGGGCTGACAGGACTTTTGCCTTGCCCTCTGATTCGGCTAAAGCCAGGGCAGCATCAAGGGTTAGGCCACTATGCGGGCCTTCCCGGAAATTTCCTTTTAAACTTAATTCTTCGCGGAAATCATGCGACACCTCAACTATTTTGACATCAAACATGATCTGCTTAACAAGAATATCTAACTCTTTTACAATTTCTTTTGCCTCTGCAATACTGGATGCAGTATCCTTGATAATAATCATATTTGTGCGTTTGTTAATAGATATAGTACCGCGATCGGTCAGGAGAATATCAGGCATGATTTTATCAGCCTTAATGTAATCTACTGGAATATATTCTGTTACCAGAGGCTCCAGAACATCATCGTCAACTTCGAGTCCTCCTTTTTGATCAATATCATTCTCAACCGTCATATCGATAGAAGTTGGAGGTTCCTGACTTTGTTCAAGTTCTAAAATATGCGGAGTGAAGAACATGAGTATTTCCCTTACAATTTTTTCGGATGAAGAATTATCGTCTACTATTATTCCTCCTATCACTGCAGTATCACCATCTTTCAACATTAATTCAGTACTAATCTTTTTTGTTGTTATACGATCTTCTCCAGGCACTCCTTCAACAACCTCTAATTCAATATCCTGTGAAATAAAATCATTTTTATTAACATCGTATGGTGATATTTTTATTTGAAAACCGGGTTTATTTGAAGAATCCGGGATTGGACCAGAACTCACCGTTGCGGTTGATCCATTGGCAGATATAATCCTGGGAGAGCTTAAAACATTTACATCAGGATCATCCTGCATAAACGGAGCTAATTCTTCCAGGTTTTCAAAAGATTCGCCATCAATCTCTATTCCATCTTTAAAACCACGGAAACCCATTCCAAGGTTATTTTCATCAGGTTCCTGGCCCGGAGAACTGACAATACCAAATTCTCTATTGAGAAATGCTTTTTCTGCTTCTATTAACAGGATGTCATAAAGTATCTGGCCCCTTATTGTACTCTCACTCTTTTCCTGATCCTGACCTGGGAATATTTCATCATAACCATTGTCTGAAGTTTGTGAAATACCGGCCATGGGCATTACACTGATAATCATGAACAAAGTTGTACAGACGGTTACTGCCTGCCTTCTTCTTCGATTTTCCCATGACCTTTTCTCCAGCCACTTGAGCCGGGGTACAAGCCTGAAAGGTTCTTCAAATATCCCAAGGAACCCCAGACTCGGCTCTAGGCTCTCGGCAAAGAGTTCACGCGCTGAATGTAAAAGTGTTTTACGGTAGGACATAGTTTTCTCCTTTAGTATGTTTGCAACACTCAGGTCGCAGCAGATTTCACAGATATAACGCATCTGGCGACGGGTCCATATCAGCAGGGGATTAAACCAGTAGACTAATTGAACGACGATACAAAACCAGTGGACCAGCAAGTCTCCCCGTTTTAAATGACATAACTCATGTATAAGTACATGCTCTGCCTGTTCTCTTGACAGTTTATCAAGATATCCATCAGGCAACAGAAGAACCGGCTTAAACACCCCGTATACCGCTGGACTTTTTGCATCTTCTGAAAATAGTATAGAAGGAGCTTTTCTTAATTTTAGACGGGCTGCTGTTTTTATTATGAGTTCATTAAACCACTCCGGACTACCCGTTTTATCGTCAACACGATGCATTTTGCGGAATTTATACATTTTTCTTAACAGCATAAGAGAAAAGAGAACTATACCCGAAAACCAGGTGAGTAACGCAAAATTCTGCCAGCTTGCCTGTTCGATAATAACAGGTGCATTTACCTCATCAGGAGTGTTTAAATTTGATGGACTTTTTTCAGCCTTTTCACTTACCTCGACCTTAAAAGTTATCTGGTTCTCAACCTGTGACTGAATCAACGAAACAATGCTAGTAGGCATCTGCCATGCAGGGGTAATGATGAGTTTTATAAATACAAGTACCCACAGTGCGCACCTTACCTGGGGCCATGCCCATTTTCGGATAACCATGTCTAAGACTGTCACAAAGATTATTAGCAGACTTACCTGCCAGAACATGCTTCCCATCCACTGCCACCAGATTTGAGCAATATCATTTAGTTGTGCAATCATGATTTATTTCTCCCGGTCTTCTTCCTTGAGAATACGGATCAATTCTTCACGTTCTTTTTTGGAAAGCTTCTTCTCATCGACAAGATAGTGCATGAACGGCTCGAGCGCTCCGTCCATAACCTTGTCAAAGAGGTTCGTGAAGGCATTCTTATGGGCCTTTTCCTGTGCTATCAGGGGTTCATAAAAACTTGCATTCCCTCGCTTGTGTTCGGATATCGCCCCTTTTGTCACGAGCCTGCTTAGCATTGTCTTGACTGTCGTGTAGGCCCATTCAACATCCCCGGACACCTGGGCTATGATTTCTCTTGCAGTTGCAGGACTCCTTTTCCACAACGCATTCATGATTTTCCATTCATTTTCCGATAGCTTCATGTTTTAACCTCCTTCTACATTTGTGAAAAATACTACTACACTTGTAGAATTAATGTCAAGCGCTTTCTTCTACAAATGTAGTATTTTTTAATATATAAAAAAACGAATATAAGAGAGTGTTATATGCAGTCTATTAGTATACCCGTCAAAACTATTAAATTTGACATACAATCCTTAACCTCATATATTCCATTAAAAGGAAACATATTTATTAAACAAGAGGAAAATTATGAACTTTCAAAAAATAGCTTTAAAAATCGCTTACTGGCTGGTTGCCTTTTCAATCCTTGTATTAATAGGCTTCACCTTTTATGCCCGTCATCTCATTTCGGGACAATCCCAGAGCACCCAAAATATTTCTGTTAAAAAGACGGAAACAGAAGAAAGCACAAATATAGAAATCTCGGGCATGTCTATGACAATTGATAATGAAAAAGCCAAAAAAGAGGTAGCGGAACTAAGAGAGGCAATGAAAAAGGAGGAAGAAGGTAGAACAGGTGAGCAGTAACCCACTACACATTCATTTAAAATAATATGAATGCGAGTGGATTATCATTGTGTTTATAATTATTATTCATTAAAACCATCCCTTTTTTAATCTTACTCTAATCGTTTTCCAGCGAAATCATACTATTATCATTATTCTCATCAATATCTGTCAACCGACTTCTCAGGCTGACACCGCTCTTTATTAAAACATCGGCGATAAACAATATTATCTTGCATAGATATGATTTCTTTTTCTTCTTTTTTGCACAGTTTGCCAGCCGAATCATCCGGCATTCAGCGAGAAGTTCTTCATGTTTATGCTTAGAAACTATATATATTATATGGGGATTTTCAAACATTTCAGCCTCCAGTTCTTTTCATTGTTAATATGCGGTTCTTTAGACAGGTAATCCCATTGTGGTCTGAACTTCATGCTGTTCCCATATGTCATGTTTTTTACTGATTTTTTTGTTTCCATTTGTTTCTCCTTTTATGTTTAGATTAATATTAATCCCCTATTCTCTCGCCTGGACTATCCAATGAAAGAGAGGCACAAATAATCTTACTCCCCGCCTCTTCGCAATGAAGAGAAGGGGCTTTAGTAATTCCATTTCAATCGAATCAGTTATTGAATAATCAAATAAAGACACCGCGAATCAAATATCTGCGGCCTCTGGACAAAAAAAAGCCGCGGATTTAATCATGTCCGCGGCTTTTTTAATGATGAAAATATATTCAGTAAATCCTCCGCAGACATGATTCTGCCACCTCGGGCTTGCGATTTATGGTTGATCTGCACATAATCATTTCATGTCTTCCTTTCGCTGCGGAAAAATTATATTTAGTTGTTGTTTAAAAAAGTATGTAGTAGTGAGTAATATACATGTATTTCAGTTTAAGTCAAGTTATTTTAAGCCTCCTTTCCGGTAAAAAAATAAAAATAGAAACTACCGATGATATGCACATTTTTACGGGTATTCTTGATTGACATGGAACAATGAAATCAATATACTGCATTTTTAGTGCAGAAATTGCTTAATATCTTTTATTAGATGCTTTATTATACTTTTTTTATTCGTCAACAAGCTCCAGTACAATTTTTTGTTTTAATATAAATTATGAACATTTAACACTTGGGGGGTATATGGCAGATATTGAAGGCAGTAACGGACAAAGACCCACTTTTGAGGCAGTTGGAAAAGCAAATGTACCAGGCAGACTGTCCTATTCTATAGCTACAGGCATGGCTAAATTCGGCAGTGATTATGTTGCACCGAATATGCTTCACGCCAAATATTTAAGAAATCCACACGGATGGGCAAAAATAAACAGCATAGATACCAGCAAGGCCCTGGCACTCGAAGGTGTAGTGGATATTATTACCTGGGAAGATCCTGAAGTACAGGGCATGAAAGGTACCAGGGAACCTCTAATCTCCAATGAATCTGATACTGAGGGCGAAGAGATCGGGGCTGTT
>JASFHE010000431.1:0-5985 GCA_050123415.1 Desulfobacteraceae bacterium
GGAAGTTCCTCCAGGTCTTCGATGTCCGCATCATCCAATTCCTCAATCTCGTCGTCTTCCGGAACTTCCACAAGTTCGTCATCAGGTTCATCTTCAAGCTCTACTTCTTCATAGTCATCATCTTCCGACTCATCTGCCAGTTCTTCCTCCACTTCATCTTCAGGAACTTCCTCCAGTTCTTCGATATCTGCATCATCCAGTTCCTCTATTTCGTCTTCCGGAACTTCCACAAGTTCGTCATCAGGTTCATCCTCAAGCTCTACTTCTTCATAGTCATCATCTTCCGGCACTTCTTCAATTTCATCCTCCGGGACTTCCTCTAACTCATCATCAGGAAGTTCCTCCAGGTCTTCGATGTCCGCATCATCCAGTTCCTCAATCTCGTCGTCTTCCGGAACTTCCACAAGTTCGTCATCAGGTTCATCTTCAAGCTCTACTTCTTCATAGTCATTATCTTCCGGCACTTCTTCAATTTCATCCTCCGGGACTTCCTCTAACTCATCTTCAGGAAGTTCCTCCAGTTCTTCGATGTCCGCATCATCCAGTTCTTCAATCTCGTCGTCTTCCGGAACTTCCACAAGTTCGTCATCAGGTTCATCCTCAAGCTCTACTTCTTCATAGTCATCATCTTCCGGCACTTCTTCAATTTCATCCTCCGGGACTTCCTCTAACTCATCATCAGGAAGTTCCTCCAGGTCTTCGATGTCCGCATCATCCAGTTCTTCAATCTCGTCGTCTTCCGGAACTTCCACAAGTTCGTCATCAGGTTCATCCTCAAGCTCTACTTCTTCATAGTCATCATCTTCCGGCTCATCAGCCAGCTCTTCTTCCGGTACTTCTTCAAACTCGTCATCCGGGAGTTCTTCCAGTTCTTCGATATCTGCATCGTCCAGTTCTTCAATTTCTTCATCCGGAACTTCCACGAGTTCATCATCAGGTTCATCTTCAAGCTCTACTTCTTCATAGTCATCGTCTTCCAGCACATCAGCCAGTTCTTCTTCAACTTCATCTTCCGGGACTTCCTCTAACTCATCCTCAGGAAGTTCCTCCAGTTCATCAAACTCTCCGTCTTTTAATTCCTCAGTGCCATCCTCTTCACCATCCATAACTTCATCGAATTCTTCATCAGAGGCCTCTTCTACTTCTTCATATTCGTCTTCTCCCGGTTCCTCATCAAATTCATCCTCCGCTTCCGATTCATCAAGTTCCTCATCGTCATCCAGAGCTTCGTCAAATTCATCCTCCGGTACTTCTTCTATTTCTGCATCTTCAAATTCATCATCTTCCGGCTCTTCCTCAATTTCATCTCCGGGAAGTTCTTCTAATTCATCAACCGCTCCATCTTTTAATTCTTCAGTAACATCACCTTCTTCATTCAGGGCTTCTTCCAGCGCGTCATAGGGTACATCTTCAGCTTCATCATCCTCATGTTCATCCTCTTCCGGTTCTTCCCCAGGATCATCCTCCGGGCTTCCTTCTATTTCATCAATAGCTTCATCTTCTATTTCTTCAACATCGTCTTCTTCAATGACCTCATCTAACTCATCATCAGGTGAGTCTTCGACCTCTATTTCCTCATACTCGTCATCTTCCGGTCCGTCCGCCGGCTCTTCTTCTATTTCATCCCCGGAAATCTCTTCAAATTCTTCTTCAGGGATTTCTTCTATATCTTCATCCCCTTCAGGAACCCCCTCTATCTCATCTTCTTCCACCTCTACATATTCATATTCTACACCCGGTTCTTCTTCCCCATCAAAGACCGGGCTATCCGGTAATTCATCAGAGACTGCATCTCCCTCTGACAGTATTTCGGCTCCACCTTCACCTGTGCTGTACTGCACCTGTCCTGCAGGAGCACTCTCCGATGTACCGATCGTTATACCGACCTTGCCTGATATTTCTTTTATTATCTCCTTTAACTGCTCATATTTTTCATCATTTTCAAGACCGGTTTCTTTATTTGATATAAAGTCATTTATGACATTAAGGACATCGGCGATTTTGCTCAGGGGCAGCTGACTGTCGCTGCCTTCACCATAGGAAAAGGCCTCAAGCATCTCACTTTTCGCCTCATCTGACATATCAAAAATATTTTTTTGATTAATTATTATCCCTTCAGAATTTTTCCCTTCCTCATACAACCTTTTCAGGTCGGCATTTACAGTTGATTTAATACTGTTGAAATTCTTCCGCCTGTTTCTGATGACTGACGGATCATCACCTGTATCCCAGAGCGACTTTACCAGAAAATCAGAATCGATCTCTTTTACAGCGGCAACCTCACCTTTGATTCTGTACTGCTCTCTGATAGCATTGATGAGTTTATATTTTAGAGCCCTTTTATTTGTATAACGGAGGTTCTCAAAGGCCTCATCAATTCCTTCAAATGTAACGATAGATCTCAAATTGTGCTCCTGAACACGGATTCATGCCTTTTTTATTTGTACTAATTTACACTCTGTTAAGCAGGAATCGTGCCTGATCATTGAGATGCAAAACAGTCGTATATCTTTTATTTTTCAGGAGCAAACTTAAGAAAAAGAGGGAAAAATCCTCATATCACGTCATTATTTTGACGACAGCTAGACAAAATACCTGCAATTCCGAGCTATTATATGCCAACCAGGCGTTACTTGAAGTGGCATAATATTTGCAAAATTCAAGGGAATAACAAAACAATAAAGCAGGAGATAATGGCCGGGGCGCGTTTTATTTATGGGAAAAATCATATGCATTTCAAGCCAGAAAGGAGGGGTCGGAAAAACTACAACCGCGGTAAATCTTTCGACTGCCTTGGCCCTGGCAGAACAGAATACACTGCTTTTAGATCTTGATTTTCAGGGACATACTACCGGTGTCCTGACCCCTTCATGCAGGCATGAGAGATCAAGTATCTATGATGTTATAATCGGGGAAAAATCCGTTGAAGATATAATAAGAGATGCAGGCATGGATTTTTTAAAACTGGTCCCTGCAGATAACAGGCTGATAAACGCGGATTATGGACCAGGCCCGGATATAGGGAAAGAGCCTCCCCTAAAAGTACAACTGAACAGGATTAAAAAGGATTTTGATTACATAATAATAGACAGCCCTCCTTCTTTTACCCGGCTGGGAATAAACGGAATCAACGCGGCTGATATTATTTTAATCCCGTTGCAATGTGAATATTTTGCACTGGAATCATTGGCACAGTTTTTTAAAATTTTTCATAGTCTTAAGAAAAAACATGAATTTGAGACAGAGATAGGTGGGATATTATTGAATATGTATGATCCTGATGAAGACGTCTCCGCGCAGATTGCCGGCGATGTAAAAAAAGATTTTGACGGTATGGTATATAAAACCATCATTCCGAGATGCCGCAGCATAAGGGAGTCAGCAAGTCATGGGAAATCAATAATTCTAACCGATATTACATCCGAAGGTGCAAAAAGCTTTATATCCCTTGCAGGGGAAATAATTGTAACTATGCATTCTTAACAGGAGTAAAGAATGAAAATTACGGATTCTGATATAATTAAAACCGGCGAGCAGGAGTTGATTGATGCCATAACCGCTGATCTGGATTGGGGAGCAATTGAAGAAATTTTTCTGAAAGAGCATAACCTGGGTATTGAAGAGGATATTGAATATAAAAGCGGTGATATTGTAGCTGTTGATAATCAGATCGCCTACAAGCTTGAGTTTGAAGTAAAAGTAAGCCTATCAGTTTTACTTGACAGGAACGGTGAATACCTCTCGGTAACCATCTCCAATCGAAATGAAAATCAGGAAGAAGAAACAGACATTGATGTTAATGCCGAATCTCCGATAGCTGAAACGGACACTGAGGATAATATGCATGTTGAAGAATCAGCACCCGCAGATGATGATAATGAATCTTCCACCGAACAAAATAATGCTCCGGAAGAACCTGAATCAGAGCCCTTTGGAGATTTATCCGACAACACCGATAATATGGGCCGGAAAGTCGATGACATACTCGAAAATATAAAAAAGGCCGGCTGATATTTACGGAGCAAAAATAGATAAACAGGAAAAAACATGGCAAATGAAACTATACAGGAAAGTAATGAAAATAAAGTAGCCGAAACAGACAAAGAACAACCTGATAACGCTCAGGGTAATTCGATAGACAACCTGGAACTAATTAAAAACTTTAATGATATCCTGGGAAATCATATTGAACTGCTTCTGGATACCCGTTTTGGAATAGAAGAGCTTGAGCTGGATATATTTTCTATTTCCTGCATTGTACTCCTGGCCACACGTGAAACGGAAATAGAGACCTTTCCGGCCTCGCCTCCGGCCCGATATACTGAATCGGACCTCATTGAAGAACTGGCTGAAATGAGTATTGAGCCTGACAGTGAAGTCAAAAAAGTTATCGAGGCTATGATTAATAAAGGCTATCTCAAGATAACGGATGAACGCCTTTTTTGTAATAAACCCATGGGCAGTATGGCCCAGCTCTTTGATCGAATCTTCCCTAAAATGCCGGGATTGAACCTTGTTGCATACCTGGGGCAGATGTTAGACGAGGTTTTAGCAGGAAGAAAATCACAGGAAGAAGCGTCCAGGCAGTTTAACCAGATGCTGGAAATACAGGGCGTCTCAGTAAATGAACCGGAAACACCCAAACCCGTAAAAAAGAAATTTTCCTATCTCAGGCTGGGAGATGACACTCCTACTGAAAAAAAGGTGAAAAAACCAAGGGCAATGCCCGGCAAGCCTGCAAATATTTTCAGCCAGCTTACAACAGGAACTTTTGTAAAAACACCGGTCACAGCAAAAGAAAATATCCAGTCACAGATTGAAAAAGAGATAAAAGATGGTTCTGACACACCCGTCACAAGTGAAGAGACTGCCGGCAAAAGCCCTGATGTATTAACCGATTCACGAGAGATTGAAGATGTTGTTGCAGATACCGGACTAGAAAAAGAAGAAGCGCAGGATATAGAAAAAACACCTGAAACGACGGATCAGGAGCAAAAGGTATCTGACAGCTTTGAGCCGGCTGATGACAAGGAGATTGAAGACAAAATCCTTGAGTTTGAAGAACAGCTTGGTCTCAAGTGCCCATTATGCGGAACAGGCGGTATTAAGACAAGTGAAACCGCGAAGGGGAAAGCCTATTATCATTGTTCAAGCATTGAATGCAATTTTATAAGCTGGGGAAAACCCTATTATTTTGAATGCCCTAAATGTGACAGTAATTTTTTAATTGAGGTCACCGACAGCAGCGGCAAGAGCTTCCTGAAATGCCCGAAGGCAACATGTACTCACTGGCAGAAATTCCCCTGGGATGTGTCAGATCAGAGCCCGGAGTATTCAGGCAGCGATGCTGATTCAGGCAGTGTGATTAATAAACCAAAAAGAAAAGTAAGAAGGCGAAGGGTCGTGCGAAGAAAAAAATCCGCCTGATTACCCATCACCTATGTATAGAAGGCTTTCCATGTAATACTAATCACTGGATTTACCGATTGGCCTTACTGACATTACAGCGCAACTTGCTTTGCGCATAACCCTTTCAGTTGTTGATCCGACAAACAGCGACTCAACAAGGCTGTGCCCTCTGACCCCCAGAATGACAAGATCAATATCCTGGATATCTGCAAATTTAACAAGTTCTTCCTGTGCAACACCTGAAAGCAGGCGTGTTTTAGGCTTGCACCAGTTATATGCCTCTTCAGGAACCAGCCCTTCAAGCTGGTCTTTTAATTTTTTATGAAGGCTTTTACCGATCTGATCCCTGGCGCCCTGGACAGATTTAGGCAGATCCTTATATGAAGGCGGTTCCAGAACATGAACAATATAGATATCAGACTGATATTCCTGGGCAAGGCCGAGCCCGTATTCCAAAGCAAGATTTGAGTCAGAAGAAAAATCACATCCGACCAGGATTCTGCCGAATCTAATTGCATGATCCTTTGTAAAGGCGGGATCAGTATCTGTGCCGTGCACTGTGAGGAGAGGACACGG
>JASFHE010000432.1:0-5929 GCA_050123415.1 Desulfobacteraceae bacterium
AACGGGCAAATGGAGCGTGTTCCCGAAGTCCTGGACTGCTGGTTTGAATCAGGCGCCATGCCCTATGCCCAGGTCCATTTTCCCTTTAAAAACCGTGAAGCATTTGAAAAAAATTTTCCGGCCTCTTTTATAGTTGAGTATGTTGCCCAGACCCGGGGGTGGTTTTACACCCTTATGGTAGAGTCTGCGGCAGTCATGGAAAAACACCCTTTTGAGAATGCCATTTGTCATGGAGTAATCCTGGCGGATGACGGAAGAAAAATGTCCAAAAGCCTAAAAAACTTTCCGGATCCCATGGAGGTTATCAACGTCCACGGCAGTGACGCTCTCAGGATATACCTGCTTTCATCAGCAGTTGTGCGTGGAGAGGACATCCGGTTTTCGGAAAAAGGCGTGCGTGAATCAGTAAGGCGATACCTGATTCCCCTGTGGAACAGTTTTCATTTTTTTACTTCCTATGCATCTCTGGTTAAGGGATATGAGCCTGTGCCGGTCACAGACAGGCGTGTTGATGAAAATATTGCCGATCGTCACATTTTAGGCGAGCTTGAAAACCTTAAACGTGATTTATCAGCAGAGATAGAGGCATATAAACTGCCCCGCTGCTACCTGAAGATACTGGATTTCATTGAAACTCTTTCCGGCTGGTATATTCGCAATAACCGGGAACGGTTCTGGGTGACCGAAGTTAATGATTCCACCCCGGATGCTGTCAATGCCTTTGATACGCTGTACACTGTCTTGCTGGAACTGAGTGTTGTTTGCGCCCCTTTCATTCCCTTTACTGCGGAGTATATCTATCGACATTTTACCGGTCAGTCGGTCCATATGGCAGACTGGCCCGTCTCTATGCCGACACGTATCGACCATGATCTTGTCAGGGATGTCAACCAGGTCCGGGCCATGATAGAAGGAGGTAGGAGCATCCGGGAGAAGCATCAGATCAACCTGCGGCAACCGCTGCCGTACATAAGGGTTTCCGGAGTTGCAAGTGAGACTCTTGACCGGTTTTCATCTCTTGTGGAAGCCCAGCTCAATGTAAAAAATGTTTTGTTTGAAGCGGCTTTCAGCGGTTTTGCAAAAAAAGAGATCAGGCTTGATAATAAAAAACTCGGTCCAAGGCTTAAAAAGGAACTGAAGGCAGTGGCAGACCTTGTAAGTCAGGGGAATTTTACGGAACAACCGGACGGCCGCCTCAGTGTGGGAAATCATAATATCCTTCGTACAGAGTACGTTGAACAATATGCATCGTTTGATGATAAAGAAGCCGTCTGGTCAGGTTCGGGTATTATTTTATCCCTTTGTTTAAACATTTCTCAGGAACTGAAAATTGAGGGTCTGGCCCGAAACCTCAACCGAATAATACAGGATTTAAGAAAAAGTCTGGATCTGGCCTATGAATGCCGAATTACACTCTGCATCGAGGCGGATGGCGATTATGGCAAAAGTTTTGCCGCTCATAAAGACTGGCTGATGACACAGGCCCTGGCAGACAGCGTGGAGCATATAGTTCTTCAGCCGCAGTTTGAACAGCAGGATAAAAACGGAACTCTTAAAGTCCGGATTATACCGCTATAGGGACAGTGTTTAGTTGGCAGTGTCTATCCAAAAACTAATGTTTTTATTCGGTAGCTTTCAGCGTTCAGCATTCAACATAAACCTTTTAAAAATAAGACTTAGCTGACGGCTGATAGCTGATCGCTGAAAGCTCCATCCAGAAATTGCCTCTTCTGGATGGACAGTTAACCTTATATTGAAGGTTTTATTTATTCTTGTATTTACAGATGTGTCCCATGATACGGCCTGTGGCAAATGCGCCCATGACCATAAAAAAAGTTAGTAGTATGGTGTAGGTCCAGCCGAAACAGGAAATCATCACGGGCAGGAGAACAGGTTTGACTGCGCGGCAGTTGAGAAAAACAGTGATCGGTTCAACTCCCGCACCCTTTGAGAGCATTTCTTTGAGAAATGGATACCATGCATAAATGGGGCCCATGGAGATTACTCCTGCTGCTGCAGCAAGGAGTGTTCCCCTGATACCAGTTTTTTTACCCAGAAGCCGGACAATCCTGCCCGGATGGATAAATAGATTAAGACATACCGTGACAGTCAGGACAACCAGCAGGGGTAAAATGATACTCCGGATAATTTTTCCGCTTTCTCTTGTTGCTGTAAGGGCCTTTTCAGGAAGGATCAGAAACAGAATACCGTAACCCAGCAGGACAAAAATTAAAAAAAGGATACCACCGGAAAACCTGGAGCCTTTTGATTTTTTATTTATGTTTTTATTTTTCATGAACATCAACTCCGAATAAGGTAGAAAGTTCCGGCAGTAAAGAATGCAACCAACATACTGAAAATAAAGGTCACAGCATTTCGGTTAAGGGTGAAGCGTTTACCGAGAGCTGCCATCTCCAGCGGAAGATGCAGTAACCCTACAGATACCCATGCTGTCATAAAGGCTGCTACACCAAAAAATGTGACTCCGCTGTCCAGTAATTCTTTTCCTATCATGTAGCTGTTAATGGGATTTCCCGCCAGGACGCTCCCAAGGCAGCTGCCCAGAAAGGTATCGGTAAGTGTTTTTCCGGTGAATATGCCGGAGATCAGTTCACGGGTCAGGAATGTTTTAAAGAGACCGATCAAAAGAATAACGCCGAACATGACGGGCAGAAGCCCTGCAAACTGTTTCAGGGATTTTTGAACAGCAGGAAAGAATTCTTTTTTTTCGGTTTTTTCCATGCCGTTAACTTGCTCCTGACTCGATGTTTCGTCACTCCTGAAGTCCTCAAGCGCGTCTGATGCAGAACCCCTGAAACCGGAAATAACCCTGATCCCGTTCCGGCCAAGGTACTTTTCCGCCGTCGGGCTGATATAGCCTGTTATAACCGTTTCAACCTTGTGGCTGATTGCAAGGATAACCATCTGTATACCCTGCTGCCTGCCGTTTTCCTCTGATTCATTTTGAATCGCTTCCAGAGAACCGGTTTCGGAATCCACGATAATGAGATATCCGGACTGGCCGAAACGTCTGCCCACTTCAGCCTCAAGATCCGGTCCCTCTGCCGAAATACCTATTTTCATATTTACTCCCTGTAATGATGACTTCTTTTATTAACATAACATCATTTTCAAATAAATGATTATCAGGCCTGGTGTCCGCCCTTTAAAAGGCAGATTTTACAATTGACAATCCGTAACAAGTACCGCATGTTGACTGTTCGCAATTAAAACTGTTTAAACCCGGATATAATTGCAGACCTGTATGTTTGAGAGAAATTCATGGAGAAACACACATCACGGCTTGGAACTGCTCCTTTGGGGCCATTACTGATTCGACTGAGCCTGCCCGGTATAGCAGCCGCTATTGCAGGAAATTTTTATAATATTACTGATACCTTCTGGGTTTCAAGAATGCTTGGGGACGAGGCAATAGCCGCCCTTACCATTGTGTTTCCTTATCAGGTGCTTGCCATGGCCATTGGCATGGGAACCGGTACGGGTATAGGCGCACTTGTTTCCAGGTATTTTGGTGAATACAATATAAAAAATACCAATCTTGCGGCAGGTCAGGTAATTTTCCTGAGTATTGTATGGGGTCTGGTTTTACTGATACCCCCTTTCATGTTTCCCGAAGAAATCCTGGTTCTTTTAGGTGCAACAGAAAATATCATGGATATGGGAGAGGTATATCTGGTTGTTATTGCGTTCGGGGCGCCGGCCAATGTATTTGTTTTTCTTGTGGGCGGGCTCATTCGCGGATCAGGAGACACTGTTAAGCCAACAGTAATCATGGTATCTGCCAGTGTGCTGAATATTATACTGGACCCGTTTTTAATCATGGGACTGGGGCCGTTCCCTGAGATGGGAATCAAAGGCGCTGCGCTTGCCACGGTTATGTCCCAGAGTGCCGGTATGCTGATCGGTCTTTACTATATCTTTGCAAATAAAACCGGTTTCAGGATTGACACTAAGTGCCTGGTACCAAACTGGTCAATGATAAAAAAGATTTACCATGTAGGGGCACCCGCATCTATTCAGATGTTGACCGAAACAGTTGCCTTTGTCCTGTTTAACAGGGTGGCATCAACATACGGCTCTGTGCCTCTTGCGGCAATCGGCATTGCCATGCGCCTTTCCGATCTTGCTTTTATGCCTATCATGGGTGTCTCCAATGCCCTTTTGCCTGTAGTGGGATACAACCTTGGAGCGGGAAATCAGGGACGGCTCTGGAAGGCAGTCAAAATTTCATCACTGGGCACTGCTATGCTCCTGTTGTTTTTTACTCTTATTATTGAGATTTGGACCCCGGAGATCGTAGCTTTATTTTTAAAAGAACCCGAGGTGCTTGCGGTTACAGTACCCGGAATGCGTATCATGCTTTCGGCGCTTGTTTTTATAGGTCCTTCCATCCTTTTCATCACAGCCTTTCAGGGGCTGTCAATGGGTGGAATGGCCCTGTGGCTGTCACTGGTTCGGCAGTTTATTCTCTTTGTTCCGGTACTTTTTATTCTGGATTACCTTTTAGGTCTTACCGGTATCTGGCTGGCACTGCCTGTCTCGGATATCCTCAGTTTTGCGGTTGTTCTCGCTTTTTTACTGCGTGAGTACCGAAGGCGTAAAAATCCTGTTTAAAGAGAGGCAGGTAATAAAGGAAGGCAGGTGAAATATACCGGCGGACGCCTGTCAGCCTTGTCCGGTTACTCGCATACTACACGGTTTCTGCCGTTGTTCTTTGCCCAGTAGAGTGCCCTGTCCGAGCGAAAAAACAGTTCTTCAAAGGATTCTCCCGATCGATAGCACGCTATACCTATTGAAACAGTAATATTCCCGAGTTTAAATGATTGCTGAACGGTTTTAATGGCAGATTCGGCGAAAAACTTCCTTATATTTTCAGCCACTATCTCCGCACCGGAAATAGGTGTATTCGAAAGCAGCACAGCAAATTCTTCACCCCCATATCGGGCAAAAAAATCTCTTCCCCTGATAATCTCCCTTATTTTTCTTGCTACGAATTTAAGGACATCATCACCAATAAGATGTCCGTATTTATCATTGAATTTCTTGAAGTGGTCTATGTCTATAAGCAGGAGGCATAAATCCTTGTCGCCCGGAACAGCTTCGCTGGCGTACTCGATATACTTATCATCCAGGGCCTTTCTGTTTGGAACGCCTGTAAGATAATCGATCAGGGCAGCGCTTTTAGCCTCTTCAAATTCTTTCTGGATCGTCTTTAAATTTTCTGTTGTTTCTCTTAGATTTTGCTGCATTGTTTTCCCATGGGCGCCCATAGCCTTTGTTTCTTCGATAATCTCATTTATAATATCCGTGAGATTTTCAGCAGATACCCCTTCGGACAGTTTGGACACAGTCTGGGAAATTGACGAATTATATTGTTCGGTCTGTCCTGTCAGTTCCATAATTTCTCTCAATATGGTGTCCAAAATTTTCTGCAGGCCCTGCCGAAACTTTCTTAATTCATCCTCTCTTTTTTCAATACAAAATTTCTGATAGAGGTTTTCGTTTATTTCTTCGTCAAAGATTTCTGCCCTGTCTATCATTTTGTTGATATTTTCGCTTAATTCAGGGCATTCCCCAGAAACATGTGTATACCATACCGTGTAATTCCTTGGTGTTACCGGGATATTATGTTTGGACATGAGCGGCAGTGTAATTCTTACAATTTCATAAATTTTTTGTGTATATTTTTCATCACTCATTTTTAGAAGCCTCTTGGGAATTAATAACTACTGTAACAGGATCGAAAAGCGGGGGAATTCTTCTTCATACTCATATATGAAGTCAGTAATATCCGGTTAGGTTCTTGCATAATATAAAGAAAGTGGTGAAAAAAATCATTTTAATAAAGAATTTTCTTGACAAATAGTAAATAAATTTTGCGGCGACCTGCAATAACCTAATTATTACA
>JASFHE010000433.1:0-5922 GCA_050123415.1 Desulfobacteraceae bacterium
TGCTAGACCTAATCCTGTTCCTTTCCCGAGTGGCTTAGTAGTGAATCCCGGATCAAATATTCTGGAAAGATCTCCTTTGGAAATACCTTCCCCGCTATCGGTTATCATAATAAATATGAATTCATTTTTGATGCCTGTTTCAATTGTAAATTGTTTATCTTTGGATTTTTCCATTGCATCGATGGCATTTTTAAATACATTGTCCAGGATCTGCTTTATTTGAATCGGATTTCCCAGAATACAGGGAATACTTTTATTTAATTGCATATTCTTGGTTATCTGATATTTGAATTCGGGTATCATCTCCCAGTACAGGATTTCATCCTCCAGGAGTTTGTTTACATTTATCTCTTCAGATTGCAGACTACCCTTGCCTCTTGCCCTCATTAAAATTTCAGATATTATCTTACTAAGTGAATGAGCGCTCTTTTTCAGATAGTTGTTATATTTACGTAATTCATTGATATCAGGTTTTTCATCTGCCAAAAATATCTCGGTTAAATCAAGAGAACCAAAAATGCTGTTTAAAACATTATTGATATTATGAACAATCTGAGAAGTATGTTTGCCGATTTCAGCCTCATTTGAAATGGCAAGGAGTTGATTGGTACGTTCATTTACTCTTTTTTCAAGTGTCCTGTTATGTTCCTCCAGTTCTTTAATTAATTCGTTTCTTTCTTCCTGTAGATTATACCACTCAATTCCCTTATTAATAATGATTTTCAGTTCAGTATTGTCCCAGGGTTTAGGAATGTAATAGAATATATTGCCTTTATTAATTGCTTCCAGAATAGTCTCTGAGTCTGCTTTTGTTGATAGTACCATACGGACTATGTCGGGATTGTATTTTTTCACCCATTTAAGGAGTGTAAAACCATCGGTTTTCGGCATTAGTATATCTGATATAATCAAGTGAACTGTATTCTTATGAATGAGATTTTTTGCTTCCGCGACACTTGATGCATATAGCTTTTGATAAGGCTCATGCCGGAGAGTTCTTTCAATAGATTTTATAACTCCTTCTTCATCGTCGGTAATAAGGACTGTTCGATTCTCCATTAATATCTCCATATTATGCTTATTTATGTAAAAATACGTAATTTTGAATGTGTTTTAAAAAATAAAAAAACATAGCTATTATAAAAATCATATATATTATTACCTGTTGAGTTTTTTGTCCTCATCCAACACCTTTCGAACTTTTTCCGCCAGGGATTTGTTAGAAAATGGTTTCTGGATAAAATTTATGCCTTTTTTCAATACTCCATGTTTCACAATGATATTGTCAGTATAACCAGACATATAAAGTGCCTTTAATTGATGCTGCTGTTTTCTTATTTCTTTATATAATTCTTTACCATTCAATTTTCCTGTCAAGACCACATCGGTTAATAAAAGCTGTATCGGATTATTGTGCCGCTTAAGTAATATTTGTGCTTCATCGCTGTTACCTGCTGATATTACCTCGTATCCCCAACGTAATAAAATATTTTGCGCAAGTTTTCGAACCTGTTCATTGTCTTCTACCAGTAAAATAGTTTCAAAACCTCTCAGATCCTGGGTTTCCTCTTCCTGAGTGCTGTCAATAGCCTTTCTGACAATGGGCAGATAGATTTTAAATGTACTCCCCTTTCCGGGCTCGCTGTAAACCCATATATTGCCATTGTGTTGCTTGATAATACCATGGACAGTTGCCAGACCTAATCCGGTACCAAGCTTTCCCTTAGTGGAAAAGAATGGTTCAAAAATGTTTTTCTGTGTTTCATTATCCATACCCTTTCCTGTATCGTTTATTGCTATAATTGCATAGCGTCCTGTCCGGGCTTCGGGATGCATTTCTGCATAGACTTCATCAATATCGGTAATTGAAGTCTCTATTGTCAGAGCACCGCCCTCCGGCATGGCATCGGCTGCATTTACCGATAGGTTCATAATTACCTGTTCTATCTGTCCCACATCGGCAAGCACATGGAGTTCGTTTGAAGATAAATGAAATGAGATTTCTATGTCTTCAGGAATGGTCCTGCGTATCAGATTTTTAAAATTAGCAACTACATCATTTAAATCGATTGTTTTAACTTCCAGCGCCTGTTTTCGGCTGAAAGCAAGCAGTTGACGAACAAGGTCCCTGGCACGATATCCTGCATTATAAATTTCTTTTACCGAATCATTTATATCGCCATTATCTTTATAATCTTCCAGTATCATCTCGCTATAAAGAAGGATAGGACTGAGAAGATTATTCAGATCATGAGCGACACCACCTGCCAGACGGCCAACCGACTCCATTTTTTGCGCCTGAACAAGTTGATCTTCCAGCGACTTTCGTTTTCTTTCGGATTGAAGAAAACCTAATGCATAAGCAAGGTCGCGTGCCATTTCATTAAAAAGAAACTGTTCATCATCCTCTGCTGCAAATCTATGGTCCAGCGCAACAGCCAGATAACCATAATTTTCTTCCCCGTGTGATAGGCGAACACACAGAGAGTAGATCTCAGGAGAACCTGCTGCTGCGAACACCGGACATGTGTCGCAGAAGCCAAGTGTTTTATCCACCAGTACAGCCTTTTCTTCGCGGCAGATACTATTGAAACAGGGGGGAAGTTTGCCTTCTTCGAGCATATGATCCAGGTCTTTAACTGAAGATGCAAGGCCTGCACTGGACCAGGATATGGGTTTATCACGTTTATCAGTTCTCACCATCAACGCGGAAGCATATCCACGATTCTCCACCAGTAGCCGGCAGCCTTCACTAATAAGTCTTTTCTGATCGTGCTCATGAGCAATTAACTGATTTATGTCCCTAACCGTTTTCAGCACTCTATTCAGGTGTTCAATATTTTGCATGGCTATCTTGCTTTCCGTGATATCCTGAAAAGATCCGCGTACCTGAATAACAGACCCATCTTTAATTTTAGGTTTTCCAACAGTACGCACCCATTTGTGAACTTGTTTTGCACTAACTAATTCCAGCTCCAGATCATAGGGTGTACCATGCTCAATTGCTTCTTTTATTGCATTATTGATTTTAGCGAGAGATTCTTCGGGATAAAAACTTAATCCCAGTTCCATATTGGTTTCGATGTCAGGATCAAGGTCATGAATTCGTGCAACCTCCTCAGTCCATGTCCCTTTTCCGCTTAAAGGATCAAATTCCCATGCCCCGATCTTTGCAATGCTGCCCATTTCCTGAAGTAATTGTTCCTGATATTGCAGAGCTTCTTCGTTCTTTTTACGTTGGGTGATGTCACGGGCAATACCCAGTGCTCCTATTATTCTTCCTTTCTGGTCATAAACAGGTGTCTTAATCGTTTCAAGAATCTCATGGTGTCCATCAGTTGCGAATGTAATTTCTTCCTCGTTTATACATGGTTTACCGGCAGCCATTGCTGCTTTATCTTTATCCCTGAAATAATCTGCAAGAGCTTTTTCCATAAAATCATAATCTGTCTTGCCTGTAATATCCTCTTCTTTTGCATCAAAAAATTGTTCAAATCTTGGATTACATAATAGATAAGTTCCCTCGGGATCTTTCAGCCACACAAGATCCGGCAAGGTATCGATCAGTGTTCGCAAATGCATTTCACTTTTTTTGAGTGCTTCTCTGGCCTGTCTTTTTGCGAGGAATCCGGCGATATAGTCTGCTACCCTTCGATACATGGTAATCAATTCGGAAGAGAATTTTCCTTCTTCATGATCATTAAGCTGTATCAGACCGAAAGTTTCACCCGCTGATCGTAATGGAATAAGTGCAACGGATTCATACCCTGAGCTGTTACAGCGGTTGCGTGTGCGTGCCTGACGGTCTGCGTTGGTTGTTGTTGCAAGCAGTCTGGTTGTGCAATTGCTCCAGAAACTGCCATCCTCCGTGAAAAAATTTTTTGCAGGGTCAAACCTTCCGCATATAATATTCCCGCACATGCATTCGAGGAGAGGGCTTCCGTCCTCAGCACATTTTACTTTACCAGTTAATTCATATGAGCACAGATACCTTTCCTTTTCGATGAATTCATCCGGAAAACCGTTCGTAACGAAATACGGGAAATCCGGGCCTTCTTTCAGGCGTAAACCGACAGCTTCACATCCTGACCATTTCTTCAGGCATGAAATAAATTCTTTGAGTATTTCTTTTAGACTTTCAGTTTCATTGATAAGTTGAAGGACTTCAAGAATAATTAACTGCTCTTTTTCAATTAACTGATTATTCATTATTCTTTGTTCAAGTTCTTCAACCTTTTTTTCCAGCTCTTTATATGATGGCTTATATGACATAGCTAATACTCCGATGTTTGCTATCCTACGTCATGTTATCTTTAGGCGGCCTTTGTGCCGTTTATATGGCTATATAGAAAAGAAATTGCTACATGTTACAAGCCAATTACCTCTCTAACAGGAATTAATGGCCGGTTTGCCAAACTGTTGTCTAAAATTGATCAGGTTTAAATATTTGCCATACTTGAACGGGAAAGTTCGGATGATAGTTCATTTAGAAAGACAGTTTTTCTGTATGCCGTTTTGCTGTGTAGCATGGAATAGATAATTTTATCTGCTGGGACTATCCTTGTCAATATTCTCAAAGGAGAAAAAATGAAGCATATTAGTCAATTAGGAGTTGGCAATTCTTTTTTTGTTAGCCATCTTGTTTCTGTGAAGCCTTTTCAATATCTATTATGGTTTTTGAAAGGTATGATTTTGTCTCATATTTTGTAATATTCATAAGCGTTCTTGTTATTTTCGCCATTTTCGCAATCTGTGCAATGATTATATTTAGATTTTTCTGGAGGGGCTTGTTTTTTTCTGATACCATTTTTAGAATTTCTGTCTGGCCCAGTACAATCTGCAAAGGCTGATTAATCTCATGGCACACAGCCCCCGCCATTTCAAGGGCACCTTCAAGTTTTTCTTTATATAATCTATCCTCTTCATTAAGCGCACTCCATTCAGTATAGAAACCCAATTCAATCCTGTCAAAGAATCTTACTACTTTTATTCTGCATATTTCATTACATAGCCTGAATGAGTCAGGCTGATCAATCAGATCCAGGTATGCCTGTTTATAATACTTCATTAAGCCAAGAAACATAGACAGGTTAACACCGCGCGCCCGATGACGTTTTGCTTCAAGGACTCCGAAGGATGCGGCCGGGTCAGTTGCATAATCTTCATCAGGAGACAATTCAAGGGTATCGATATCCGCTGTTATTGAAGAAATAAGGGCATTTGAAAGGCTGGAAATGGAAAGTCTCCATGCCTCAATAAGTGTTGATGTGTACTTTGAATAATCCTGCCTTTTGGCATAGAAGAGTATTTGTTTAATCAGCCACTCTTCATTTGCGAGTATGAAAGCCTTGAATTTATCAATGTCAAATTCATGTGCAGGTGAAATATCGTCTTTTAGGAGGTCTTTTGTAGTTACACACATTTAGAATGGTATCCTGGCCAAAATTTTATATCGGATATTTGATCCTGTATACTAATCGGCATAACTTATTAACCCAAGTTTACCATTAGTGGGACAAAAAACTAATAAAAAAGAGCAAATTGTGGATGAAAGCACTTGTAACCTATTGATATTATTGAGTGGAGGTTTTTAAACGCTGAATGTAGTGACCTATAGATTGAAATATATACTTGACAGGCTATTGAGTTTTGATAATATAGAACGATGTTTATCAGAGAGATAAAAAAACAAAATCCAAATTCAGACAAAGCATTCATTTATCATCGACTGATTGAATCCATTCGCACGCCCAAAGGTCCTCGACAAAAAGTGGTCATGAATTTGGGTACGCTTGACCTGCCAAAGGATAAATGGAAAGAGCTTGCTAATCGTATAGAGCAGCTAGTCCATGGGCAGGACACAACCATTTTTGAGACCCCATCGGAGATAGAGACTTTAGCTCATCATTACTCACAACTCCT
>JASFHE010000434.1:0-5906 GCA_050123415.1 Desulfobacteraceae bacterium
CGAGTGTTCCCTTGAAAAGGAAAAAATCCAATGCTTGAAATTTGTAGTGCCCATAAATATCGCCTGGTAAAGTTATCTTATTGATCTTATTACTTATTTGCAACTACCTATGGTAAACTTGGGTTAAAAACTAAAGTTTTTTTGATATTGCCAGGGATTTTTATAAATGTTCACATAAATGATGATATGCTATTTTTTTAATAGTTCTTCATATGTTGGCTTTGTTGCCACCTATAGGATCTCCTGATTGAAAATATCAATTTCTCATACTTGTAACAGGGGCAGGCATTCTCCCTCCTCTCTTTAAGAATGCTGCTGCTGACCCTTTGTTTACCTCCATTATAGGGGCTTCACCAAGAAGTCCGCCAAAGTCTATGGATTCGCCGGCCTTCATGCCCGGAACCGGTATTACCCTCACTGCAGTTGTTTTATTGTTTATTACTCCTATGGCAAGTTCATCTGCAATAATTGCATTTATAGTGCTGTCAGGTGTGTCTCCGGGAATTGCAAACATATCAAGCCCGACTGAGCAGACTGATGTTAATGCCTCAAGCTTATCGAGGCTTAAGAGTCCTTTTTTAACAGCATTTATCATTCCTGTATCTTCGCTTACAGGTATAAAGGTCCCGCTTAAACCACCTACATTTCCGCTTGCCATGGCACCGCCTTTTTTAACCGCGTCCATGAGCAGTGCTACGGCCAGTGTGGAGCCGTGGGCCCCAACCGATTCAATTCCGAATGCTTCTATAATATTCGCTACCGAATCTCCTGCGGCTGTTGTAGGGGCAAGTGATATATCTACTATTCCAAAAGGGATACCAAGGTTTTCAGCCAGTTCCCGGCCGATTAACTCACCGCCCCTGGTAATTTTAAATACTGTCCGTTTTATAATTTCAGATAACTGAGTGAGGTTACAGTCCCGGTTTTTCTCGACCACCCTGTTAACAACTCCCGGACCGCTGATTCCGATATTAAGGGTAATATCAGACTCCCCTATACCGTGGAATGCACCGGCCATAAAAGGATTATCCTCGGGTGCATTTGCAAAAACCACAAATTTGGCGCAGCCAATGGCGTCCTTTGTTTTTTCAGCCGTCTCTTTGAGCATGGGACCGATCAGATTGATGGCGTCCAGGTTGAGTCCTGCTGTGTTTGTGCCTACATTCAGAAATGAACAGACCCTTTCTGTCTCGGCAAATACATCAGGGAGGGATTCTATCAGCATTTTGTCGGCCGGAGTAAGACCCTTATGCACAATAGCGCCAAAGCCTCCGATAAAATCTATTCCTGCGTCTGCAACAGCCCTGTCCATTGTCTTTGCCATTTTAATAAATTTTTCTTTTTCACAATGGGTTTCCATTATCAGACTGACAGGAGTGATTGATATTCTCTTGTTTACAATGGGAATGCCGTACTTTATTTCGAGGGCCTTTGCCTGCCTGACCAGTCCGGTCGCGTTTGTGCTGATTTTTTCATAGACCTTTTCAATAAACCGGTTAAAGTCATTATCAATGCAGTCCTTAAGGTTAATTCCCATTGTTGTGGTCCTTATATCAAGGTTCTGATACAGGATCATGCTTGCGGTTTCGAATACTTCTTCAACAGATATAGGCATTTTATCAGATCCTGTGCATCATCTTAAAGATATTTTCATGTTGTATCTGCACCTTCAGCTTCAGTTCCTCTCCGATTTTTTCCAGTTCTTCTCTCAGCTTTTCCAGGCTGAATTTTGATTCCTTCATATCCACCAGCATGGTCATTACAAAATACTTATCCATTATTTTCTGGCTGATGTCCTCTATGTTGATATCGCATTTATACAAAAGGTTTGATATCTTGGCGACAATCCCCTTTTTGTCGCCGCCAATTACGGTTATAAAAAGCAGTTCTTTTTCCATATAAAAACCCCGTATTTGAAGTATTTTGAAAATTTTAAAATATAATAATTAACACAGATACGATTGTCGATCAATGACCGGATGTGTTAATAAATATAAACATAAATACTCTTGACTTAATATGATAAAACACTATCTTCTTTTTCCACTATAATAAAAAAATATCGGAGGTTGTACAGTGTTAAAAAAAATGGCTGTAGGTCAGTTACAGGCCAACTGTTATATACTGGGATGCAGTAGCACCAGAGAAGGCATGGTTATCGATCCGGGAGGCGATGTCCCAAGTATAGTGAAGGAGATTACAAAGGCAGGTCTTAAGATCGTAAAAATTATGCTTACCCACGGGCATTTTGACCACACGGACGGTGCAGTCGAGCTCAAGAAGGCTACAAAGGCACCTGTCTTCATACACTCTGCAGATGCATCTTCCCTGAGTTTTACGCCTGACGGCTATGTTGATGAAGATCAGGTGTTTAATATCGGGGATTATAAAATATCAGTCATTCATACACCGGGTCATTCACCGGGCGGTGTATGTCTTTTTGCCCCGGGCGCTGTCTTTACAGGAGACACTCTTTTTGCCGGTTCCATCGGGCGCACCGGCTTCCCGGGCGGTGATTATAACAGTCTGATTCAGGGTGTAATCAAAAAAATATTTCCTCTTGGCGATAATTTAAGGGTATATCCGGGACACGGCCCTGCTTCAACAATAGGGCAGGAAAGAAAGTTTAATCCCTTTTTTAGATGAAAAATCAGGGCATAACGCCATATTTTTTCAATTTTTTATGAAGTGTCTTGCGTGTAATCCCCAGTCTCCTGGCTGCTTCACTTTTATTCCCCCCTGTAGATTCAAGGGTATTTAATATTGTTGCCTTTTCCACTTCTTCAAGGGGGATATCCCCGGGGATTATGGATGAAGAATCAGGTGATGTTATATCACCATCATTTTTAAACATGGATGGAAGGTCGTTCCGGTCAATATAGTCTGTTGTTGAAAGTACCACACATCTTTCAATTACATTCATCAGTTCTCTTACATTACCCGGCCATTCATACTTGAGAAGGGCATCCATCGCATGCGGAGTAAATCCCCTGGCCTGTTTATGGTTTTTTTCAGAGAACATTTCCAGGTAATGCTGCGCCAGGAGAGGTATATCTTCCTTTCTGTCTTTTAAGGGGGGCATCTTTAATTCCACGACATTCAGCCTGTAATAAAGGTCTTCTCTGAACCTGTTCTGCTCTATATCTTTTAACAGGTCCCTGTTTGATGCGGCAATAACACGTACATCTACCTTGATTACCTCCTCTCCGCCGACTCTTGTTATTTCTCTCTCCTGCAAAACTCTTAAAAGCTTGACCTGCATGGACATTGGCATTTCACCTATTTCATCCAGAAAAATACTCCCACCGTGTGCAAGCCTGAACTTGCCTTCTTTTTTCCGATTGGCACCTGTAAATGAGCCTTTTTCATGTCCGAATAGTTCCGATTCAAGAAGTGTTTCCGTAATGGCTGCACAATTAATTTTTACGAAAGGTGCATCCTTCCTTGGGCTGTTGTAATGTAACGCACCGGCGATCATTTCCTTTCCTGTCCCCGAATCGCCTGAAATTAATATTGTGGCCTCCGAAGGAGCTACCTGAGCCACGGTTTCAAGAAGCTTTACCATAACAGGGCTTCTTCCGATTATATTTCTTCTGTCAAAATGGCTTCCGATACTTTCCCTTAACAGTCGGTTTTCTTCTTTTAGCCCGGTATGATCCATTGCCCTTGCTATTGCTATTTTGAGCTCATCAAAATCCAGGGGTTTTGTGAGGTAGTCATAGGCGCCGCTCTTAAGCGCGTCAACCGCGGTTTCTACAGAGGAGTAGGCGGTCATTATTATAATCGGTATTGCAGGGTTTATTATTCTTATCTCCTTGAGCGCTTCGATCCCGGATACCTTTACCATGCGGACATCCATGAGTATAAGATCATATACCTGTTCTTCCACCTTTTCTATGGCTGTTGAGCCGTCGTCAGCTTCTTCTATGAGATAGCCCCAGCCGGAAATAAGTGTTTTTAACATGGTGCGATGCGCTGTATCATCATCGACAACAAGGATTGAGCATTTTTTATTCATGTTCATTTTAATTTTCCGATCCATGTCTGCAAACAGCCCTGCCTTAAATTCGGTTTGATTAATCTAACGGCAGGGTAATAGTGACATCGGTCCTTTTCCCGGGAATACTTTTTACCTTTATTTCTCCGTTATGTGATTCAATTATACGGTGAACAATTGCAAGACCAAGACCTGTACCTGACTGTTTTGTCGTAAAGTAGGGATCAAATACATTGCCTAAATCCTTAGGCGCGATCCCTTTGCCTGTATCACTTACTTTAATTTTCATCATTTCAGCAGCCGAATCATAATCGACTCTAACCGATAGCTCTCCTCCCGAGCCCATTGCCTCAATGCTGTTAAGAAAGAGATTAATAAACACCTGATTTATCCGGTCTGAATCAACATTGATATGGGGGATACCGGAGGGGACATCAACCCGCACTCTGATATCTTTTTCGCCGGCATTCCGTTCTATTATTTTTACTGAATGATTAATGACAGTTTTAATATCCAGAGGCTTCCTGTTAATATTAACGGGTCTGGCAAATTCAAGAAGCTGGCTGATTACACGGTTTAACCTTTCTACCTCATTTACCATAATCTGGGCAGTGTTTTTATCCTCGGGTATGTCTTTATATCTTTCACCAAAGTATGTGGCAAAACCCTTTATGGAACTTAACGGATTTCTGATTTCGTGGGCTACGCCGGCAGCAAGCCTTCCTATTGATGCAAGTCTGGTACTTCTTTCGACTTCCTTTTTTAATGCCTGTACTTCGGACAAATCGCGAAAAAGAATTATATATCCCTGCAGGATTCCTGAACTGTCTTCCAGGGCGGATAGGTTTATATCCAGGTATACTTTCCCATGCTCCTCAAGGTCTAATTCGATCTCTTTGACTATGTTCCTTTTATTATGCTTCAATTCATTTATCAGTTCGATAAACTGCACGGGTAATTTTTCTTCTACAGGTTTTCCAATTATATTTTCACCTGAAATGTGAAGTAATGTCTCGGCTGTATTGTTGAATGAAGCGATATCAGAATCAATGTCGAGTACAATAAGCCCGATAGGCATGTTATCAACGATGTTGTCGGAAAGGGCCTTTATCCTGGAAAGTGATGTCTGTGCTGATCTGTACGCCTGAACAAGAATCAGCAGGGAGATGCCTGCAAATCCGATCAAAAGAAGATAAAAGCCTCTCTTGAAAATTTCTCTGGTATCTTCTTTGCTCTGGGCTTCAATATAAGTCATATCAAGACCGACAAAAATAATCCGGGTTCCTTCTTCAGGGAAACCGGGGAATCTTTGCCTTTGAAATCTTCTGTCTCTGTTTTGCGGATTTCTCCGTCCGCCCTGTGATGAACCTGGAGCTAATTTCGGCAGAAATACCCTGTATACTTCGAATATATTGTTGCCGTCCTTATCACGTGTTTCCAGTTTATTTAATCCGCCGAAATTGATTAAAGAAGGATAATCGATATTATGGCCATAATTTTTACCTATCTGCTCAGGATCAGTATGATTTGTAATGTTGCCATCGAGATCGGTTAATATTATGTAGGATACATCCTGATTAATTCTGGAAAAAAAGTTTACTGACGCCTGCAATGGATCCTGATTATATCCCTGATCATACCAGCCCTGACCTGGAAACTGAAATTCCGTAGGCCTCATCATCCTGAACCTGACCCCAATTTCGAGATTATTAATAATGCCTTCTGCTTTTTGGGTGAGGAGTAGTTCAATAGCACGTTCTTGTCTGCTAATGTTGTCGTGAGTCCAGTAAATAATAATAGGCAAAAGGATCAGTATGCACCCTGCCATTATCCATAATAATGGCCTGAATTTTGTTTTTGCCGGATTTTGAAAGTTATTCGACATATCAAGCATATAAGCAACAACCGT
>JASFHE010000435.1:0-5901 GCA_050123415.1 Desulfobacteraceae bacterium
TGGTAAACTTGGGTTAAAAATATTCTGATTGGATTGAATAGCGCATGACTCCTACCACGATCCATGTCACATTGCAAAAAAGAAGCGGAGAAAAAATGATGAGAAAGAAATTGATTGCATTGCTTTTGGTATCGATAGTTATAAGTTCAATATTTTTTATCAGCACCGGAATAAAGACAACAGCAGAAGAGTGTAATGATTGTAACCCAATACCCCCACACCACCAGGGAATTCTGATTATTGTAATATGGCAGATGCTTTTACATTTGACGATGATAAGACTCCTGATACGATAGCTGCTGGGAGTACTATAAAAGTACATGTAACTGGAGGATGTGCTCCGTTTACATGGAATGTTGCAGAGACAGGGTACAGCTTCGCAGAGAGCGAAACTACAGGGCGGATTAATACTCTTTCGTGTGACCCAGGAACATGTGGTCCCGCAGGAGATTATGAGGCAGTTGCTTCATTAACTATTACAGATGCTTGTGGTACCGAAATAGAAACAGAGATATTAAATACTAGTGGTGATTGGAGCAACTGTATATATGCTGCAAGTATAGGTCTATATACCGACTCACCAGCCTGTAGTGTTAATACTGTCGGACCGTTTTATGAAGGAAAAGCATTAAGGCTCTCATATGGTCAGAGGGGACGGGCTCGCTGTGCGTGGGGGGATCAAACTTGGGTTTTCTATGCTGGAGATTGTACAGATTATCCATATCCTCCACATGGTGTTTTTGGTTGGCCCGATTGTCAAGAGTCTGAGTGCCCCGGAGGTACTTGGCAATACGGTAGGGAAGAGTGCTATGTAAATCAGTGGGAGTGCCGCTAAATAAAGAATCCACCCCCAGAAGGCATAAGCGCTAACTTAAAAGCATCGGTAAAAGCATCGGGGTCATGTCTTGAATCTTGAATAAAGCAGCACGCTGTTTAATAATTTAATATCTCCTGAAAGACAATGATATCAAGGCGGTTGAAGGTCTTTAAAAGCAAATAATAGTAGGGGGCAATCCATAAGAAACTAAGAAACTCAATATGTGAGAAGGATATAGCTGTGATTTTTTTAAATACTATCATAACTTTTGCCGAATTAACGATCATAAGATTTGTGATGATTTTGGGTATTTTGCCAAATTCTTCCGGTCTTTTGGAGAAGAATTGATATACCTCCGGCGCTGCCGAATTAATGTCAACAGTTCAGCATGATTTTACCGAAATAATTTTTAGAAAAAAGACTGGAACCATTAAACAATTCAGGTAAAATTATGACAATAATTCAGCAAAATAAATGTACACTTGACATATTACGTGCCCCATAATACCATATTTTTATGATAGAATCATTTGCCTGTCGTGATACCGGAAATTATTTAACGATCAACGAGTTCGTCGTTTCCAATCTTTTGAACGGCAGGCGAGAAAAAGACTTATGGTTCTTCATGCTGCTCCGAGTTTGGATGCATTAATGCTTAATCCTGGCAACAAGTTTCATTCACTAACGGGCAATCGAAAGGAGCAATTCGCTATCAGCATCAATAAACAGTGGCGTGTTTGTTTCGAGTGGCATGAGGGTAATGCATTTAATGTCGAAATAACAGATTATCATTGAGGTAAATATGAGTAATAAAAAATATCTGGAGCCAATAACCCCCGGTGAAATTCTTAGGGAAGATTTTATGGAACCTTTAGGAATTAGCATCAACCGGCTTTCACGTGAACTTTCTGTCCCTCCCAATAGAATTAGTGAAATAGTCAATGGGAAAAGATCAATTACAGCTGATACTGCCTTAAGACTTGAGCGCTATTTCGATGTTGAAGCTCAGTTTTGGCTAAATTTACAGAATGAATATGACTTGAGAATAATAAAGAGAAAAATTGGATCTGATATCGAACAGCGAATTATTCCGGTAAAAACTACGGGAACAGTAACTGAACAAAATACCATGGCATAACATTGAAACTAAAGGGACCCTTGACATGGGACAGAATTAAGGACGTTTATCACTAATAACAAGGAGGTTGAAGGTTTTTCTTTTGACCGCTTTTCCATTTTCCACAGAAAGAGCATAAGAAAGGCCAGTCAATACTTATGCTTTCACTCCAACTAATATTAAAAAATATCGACAGGGTTGATCTATTTTTGATTTTGTGAAATATTGCTGAACCGAAAAACACAGTTATTAGATTTGAATACTTAAAGTTCAGCGCAGTTTCAACATGAAACTGTTCTTTTTTAGTATATTTATTGCGAAGCGCAAGGTCTAATGCCTCGCCGCTTGCAACGATTAAACAGATTTAGTCCTTAGTCGATACCCCGCTGCTTGCGGTGAAGTAGTTCATTAACCCGATAAAGACTTAAAAGGAGTAACTGTGAATAAAAAACATTTCCTGTCAATTTTTATCATTTTAAGCCTGTTTGTTATTATCCTCCCACATTACGTTACGGCCAGAACAATTGAACTCCGTGTTGCCCAGCCATTTTCACCCAAACATACTATCCAGACTATGGTCTTTGAACCATGGGCAAAAAAGATTGAAGAAATGACCGGAGGAAAAGTAAAGGTAACCATGTTTCCGGGAGGAGCCCTTGGCAAGGCTTCCGATCACTATTCCCTTGCTGAAAAGGGTATTGCGGATATTGTATATGCTTTGCAGGATTATACTCCGGGCCGCTTTCCCCTTACCTCGGTATTTGAACTCCCTTTTATGATCCCTACTGCAGAGAAGACATCTGTAGCCATGTGGAAGACCTATGAAAAATTTCCTGAATTCCGGAAAGAATATAAAAAGATCAAGGTACTCGCACTGTTCTGTCATCCTCCGGGCCATTTTAACACAATTGACAAGCCAATAAGGACCCTGGGGGATTTTAAAGGTCTTAAAATCAGGACTGCCATTCAGCCCAGTGTTACAAATGCGCTCAAGATATTTGGTGCAGTGCCGGTTACAATGGCAGTTTCCGATAGTTATTCGGCACTTGAAAGAGGGGTTGTTGACGGAACTGTCCTTCCGTGGGAAGGCTTATATGTTTTTAACCAAGCAGAGCTTCTAAAATACTCCACTGAAGCCAGTTTCTACACAACGACCATGATGATAGTCATGAATAAAAGAAAATATAATTCTTTACCGGACGATATCAAAAAGGTGATTGATCAGACTACCGGCCTTGTATTATCCAGAGAAGCGGGAGGAGTCTATGACAGCATGAGACCGGTATATAAAGAACGCTGTCTGGAAAAGGGTATGCAGACTATTCAGCTGCCTCCTGAGGATATAGAAAAACTTAAATCCCTGACTATGCCGATCAGGGAAGAGTGGATAAAGGATATGGAAAAGAAAAGACTGCCCGGAAAAGCAGTACTTGATGCAGCGATAAAGTTTATTGATGAGTAATCATTTACAGTATGAATAACAGCAATCCTTTACAGTTCATTTTGAGGTTTTTCCAGAGCCTGAGTACTTATCTCGCTTACATTGGCGCTCTTTCGCTTTTTCTCATGATGTGTCTCACCATAGCAGATGTCGTGGGAAGATTTTTCAACAGACCAATCCTGGGGGCCTTTGAGCTGACTGAATTTATGGTTCTGGTCCTTATTTTTTCCTTTCTGGCCTATGCCCAGTCACATAAAGCCCATATAAATGTTGATTTATTCATGATGTTTTTTCCTGGAAAACTCAAAAACATTATTGAACTGTTCAATCATGTTGCCTGTCTGGCCATCATGGTTTTAATCACGTGGACCGGCTTTGAAAACGCTGTTGAAATTATGGAGGCCGGAGAGTCATCGCCCAATCTTGCCCTGCCTAATTATCCCTTTGTATTTTTTCTGGTCATTGGCTGTGCAATCATGTGCATAGAATTTATCAGGGATATCATCGTTATTTCAAAAAATAAAAAGGGGGACAGCAGTAAATGAGCCCGGAGATGGTCGGTGTCATATGTATTATTATCATGTTCCTGCTCCTGGCTCTCAGGATGTATATCGGTATAGCCATGGCCATAGTAGGGTTCCTGGGCATGTGGCATTTAATCGGATTGGATGCGGCATTGGGTGTGCTCGGAATTACACCACTGGCGGAAGGCTCTTCATATACCCTCAGTGTTATCCCGCTCTTTGTGCTTATGGGACAGTTTGCATTTGTCTCCGGAATCAGTACCGATATCTATAAAACAGTATATACCTGGATGGGCCATCTTAAGGGAGGACTTGCCATGGCAACAATCCTGGCCTGTGCGGGATTCGCCGCCATATGCGGTTCTTCGCTTGCTACAGGGGCAACCATGGGTATGGTTGCTATCCCTGAGATGAAAAAATACAGGTACGACAGCAGGCTGTCCACAGGCTGTGTGGCCGCTGGTGGAACCCTGGGTATACTTATTCCGCCGAGTATCGGTTTTATAATCTACGGTATCCTGACCGAGGTCTCAATAGGCAAACTGTTTATGGCGGGTTTTATTCCCGGGATACTCCTGGCATTTCTTTTTATAATTACTGTTATTATCCAGTGCTCATTAAACCCGAAAATGGGGCCAAGGGGAGACAATGCATCTTTTATAACGAAAATAAAATCTCTTTCAGGCACATGGGGCATGCTGCTGCTTTTCATTATTGTAATGGGAGGCATATATCTCGGTGTTTTCACCCCCACTGAGGCGGCCGGAGTAGGGGCATTTGGGGCTTTCATTATTTCCGTTTTAAAAAGGAAAATGACCTGGAAAAAACTGGTGGAATGCCTGATGGAAGCAGGTAAAACAACTGCCATGATTTTTCTGATTATTATAGGGGCGAATATCTTTTCAACTTTTCTGGGGCTAGCCAGACTACCCATGGGCCTGGTAGATTTTGTTATGGGGCTTGCCCTTCCAAAAACAGTTATTCTTTACGCAATTATTCTTATTTTTATTCTTCTGGGTTGTGTAATGGACTGTTATGCGATCATGATCCTTACAGTCCCGATTATCTTCCCGGTAATCGAAGCAATGCAGTTTGATCCCATATGGTTTGGAGTTCTTATGGTTATAGTCCTTGAAATGGGGCTTATTACTCCCCCGGTCGGATTAAATGTCTTTGTTCTCAAGAGCGCAGCCCCGGATGTTCCTTTAACGGTAATTTTCAAAGGTATATGGCCTTTTCTCCTTTCTGCCCTTGCTGCCATAATTCTTCTTACTATATTTCCCCAAATCGCGCTTTTTCTTCCATCTTTTATGTAGATTTATAAGGATGTGATTCATTCCTGCCAGTATGAACAGAAAAATTTATTAATAAAATCGTTGTATGTGCCGATATGTTTAAATAAGTTGCTCGTGCTGATACTGATATCTATTTTTATTGTAATTACAGATGAATACAGCGTTTTAACGCCGACTATGTGACAAATTGCTGGCTTCCGGTATTTCAAATGATTTTCAGGTCCTTTAATATCAGACAAAAAAGAGAGAAAATGTATGTAAACAGGAATTTTTTATGGGCCTGTTTCGGGTGGTTTTTTATTTTTTCTGTCCTGCATTTGTCAAAGCCTCAGAAATTATTAAATCAGTCCTGATACCGGGAAGATAAAGAATCGGGGATAGATCAGGGAAGTATGAAGGAGATATAAATGCAGTTCAATCAATTATTGGGAGGTAGTAAAGATATGGGTCTAGCCTCTAAAATTCCGGATGCAATGTTCACCTTTGCAATACCTGCATACCTGGGTGTTCAGGCCGGTCAGGCCTTTCATGTGCTAACTGTCTTTGAAGAGGAATTTTTCGGTTTTGACTGGCAGGATAAACAGGAAATCATTAATTTGACTTTGTAAAGATTGTGATTGCACAATAAATAAAAAAAATGTATAAGATAATCATTATGTTAACGCCAAGAGAAAAATTCTACTGAACAAAGGAGCCAATCTTATGCA
>JASFHE010000436.1:0-5890 GCA_050123415.1 Desulfobacteraceae bacterium
TATTATGAGCCTTGATATTACTGGAAAAACAATGGATAATGTGTCCGGTTGCTGATCCGGCGTGCCTTTTAAAAATTTTTATGTTTTTTTGCTTTTTGGGCTTGATATGGGCTTATATTAGGAGTATTTCAAAAAGCCTGGCAAGGTTTTTATATACACAATCTATTAATTATTTATATTCAATCGTTTATTCAGGAGGAAGGAAATGTCGATTAAAGTTGCTATTAACGGTTTTGGAAGAATAGGCAGGATGGTTTTCAGGGCAGGATATGCCAAACAGGGAGTTGAATTTGTTGCGATTAATGATCTGACAGATACCGCCACCCTGGCACATCTGCTTAAATATGATTCTTCTGCAGGGGTCCTTGGTGTGGATGTTTCACACACGGATAACTCACTGATAGTTGATGGAAAAGAGATCAAGGTTTTTGCAGAAAGAGATCCTGCCAAACTGCCATGGGGAGAAGTTGGTGCGGAGTATGTAGTAGAGAGTACCGGCCTTTTCACAGAAAGATCAAAAGCAGCGGCCCACCTTGAAGCTGGCGCAAATAAAGTCATCATATCCGCTCCTGCGAAGCAGCCTGATATTACAATTGTAATGGGTGTCAATAATACCGAATATGATCCGCAGAAACATAATATAGTATCAAACGCGTCATGTACAACAAACTGTCTCGCTCCTGTATGCAAGGTACTTCTTGATAATTTCGGCATAGAAAAAGGTCTTATGACAACAACTCATGCCTATACCGGCGATCAGCGCCTTCTTGATTTTCCGCACAAGGACCTGAGAAGGGCAAGGGCCGCGGCTCTGTCAATGATACCCACAACGACCGGCGCTGCAAAAGCTGTTTCACTTGTTCTTCCTCAGCTTGAAGGAAAACTGAACGGTATGGCTATAAGGGTGCCTACCCCAAATGTATCTGTTGTTGACCTTGTTGCCCAGTTAAACAAAACTGCAACAGTTGAAGAGGTAAACAGTGCCCTCAAGGAAGCTGCCGAAGGTCCTTTCAAAGGCATTCTCGCGTTTTGTGAACTGCCGCTTGTATCAATTGATTTCAACGGAACAACCGTTTCTTCAACCGTGGACGCCATGTCAACAATGGCTGTCGGCGGTGACATGATAAAGGTCCTTTCCTGGTATGATAATGAATTCGGTTATTCAAACAGGATGGTAGATCTTATGCTCTATATGGCAAGTTGTTAAAGGAGTTAAGAAAAAACAGCATTCCTTTTCAGGGATGCTGCTTTTTTTATTGAAAGCATGACCCAACGATAAAAACGGAGGATATTATATGCCTGAACGTACACCAATGATTGCGGGAAACTGGAAGATGAACCTTGGGATAAAGGAATCATGCGATCTGGTAAAATCCATAGGTGAAGGAATAAAGGAAATAAAAGATGTTGATGTGCTTGTTGCCCCTCCATTTATAAATATTCCTGCGGTAAAGGACGCTATTGGAGGCAGCAATATCATATTGTCCGCCCAGAACATGTATTATGAAACAAGCGGGGCCTATACAGGCGAAGTCGCACCCCCGATGCTTGTCGAAAACGGCTGCACACATGTAATACTTGGGCATTCCGAAAGAAGAAGCATTTTTGGTGAATCCAGTGAAACAGTAAATAAAAAGGTTGAGGCGGCTATTGGAGCAGGTTTGATTCCGATTGTTTGTATAGGTGAAACCATTGAAGAAAGAGAAGCCGGAGAAACTTTTGATATTATCAGGGCGCAGCTCGAAGGTTCCCTTACATATTTCTCTTCAAAAGGCAGTATTCCGGATACCACGATAATTGCCTACGAACCTGTCTGGGCTATCGGTACAGGCCTTACCGCGACACCCGAGCAGGCACAGGAGGTGCATCAGTTTATCAGAAACTGGCTCAAGGAAAATTTTAATCAGGAAAGCTCCGATAAAATACGAATACTGTACGGCGGAAGCGTAAAACCCGGGAATGCAGCAGATTTGATGTCCAGGCCTGATATTGACGGGGCCCTGGTTGGAGGTGCAAGCCTTAAAGCCGACTCTTTTTTAGGGATCATTAATTTTAAATAGCAGGTTGCCTGTTGCGAGTCGTTGGTTGCGGGTTAAGTTACAGATGACAGCCCACAATCCACCACATACAACCAACGATTTTTTTATTGCTTTTTAAATATTTTGCCTTTATATTTGCGAATTCTTTTATTATTTAAAATGAAATTTCTCACTGCCTAAATTTAAAGTGAGGATCAGGGGAAAAATGGATATCATTATAACAATAATACATGTTGTAGTTTGTGTTGCACTTATTTTTATTGTCCTTCTTCAGAAGGGAAAGGGTGCAGACATGGGAGCTGCTTTTGGCGGTTCCAGCCAGGCAGTATTTGGCGGAGCAGGGGCTTCCTCCTTTTTATCAAAGGTAACTACAGCTGCGGCGGTCATATTCATGATTACATCACTTTTGCTTGCAACAATGGGAAAAGGTAAAAGTGAGTCTATTATGGAGGGCGCAAAGGTTGATGCCCCTGTTGCACAGGAACAAAGCGTTCCCGGCGGGGCGGCGGAGCCGGACAGCAAGTAATCAGTTATACCCTGTGCCGAAGTGGTGGAATTTGGTAGACACGCATGGTTGAGGGCCATGTGGGCGATAGCCTGTGCGGGTTCAAATCCCGCCTTCGGCACCATACATACAATTTAAGCCGTAATCCTAACCGGTTACGGCTTTTTCTATGCAAGCTTTAGTTGTTAATGTGCGCACAAAAATAGTGTTGAATCACTGCTGGTCACGCTAGTCAACAACGTCACTTTTTTGAGGGATAATTAAAAATGCTCCTCATAAAAAAGAAAGTAGATTTTTCTTTACCCTAAAATAGGTTAAATGCTATTTTGTCGGCAATTTTTAAAATAGTAGATTCTGCCGGCATTAATCCTGAAGCTCCTTCATATCATTTTTTTCATTTTTTAAGTTTTCTTGACTTTTTATCTGCGAAAAAGAAGAAATTTTGGGATAAAAATCATTTTTTGATTGTTTTTCTTGTTATCAGAATTTATTAATAGATAAACAGCCGGTATTTTTTAAGAAAAATATAAAGGTCTATGATATGCCTAAACTTGTTGTAATAGAGGGTCCTTTAAAAGGCAAGGTCTTTGACCTTGGTTCCAAGGAGATTGTCTTCTGTGGAAGGAGCCCAAAAATGAACGATATAGCAATACTGGAAATTGCCATATCGCGAAAACATTTTAAAATTTTTCAAATTGACAGAGATTTCTTTATAGAAGATTTAAACAGCAAGCACGGGACCCTGGTAAATGGTGAGTCTATTGAGCCGGGCGAAGGATTTCAGGTTAATGAAGGGGATCTCATATCTGTGGGAAATACTATGATGAAGCTTACAGATGTGGGAGGAAAAAAATCTTTTATGAAAAACGTACCGCTACCTGAAGAAATGCTTGGAGATATATCTTCAAAAAATGGCATTAAAAAGGAACGGCGTTCAGCTAAAGAACTTGAACTGGTTTATAATGTATCAGAGCTACTAAAAAAGCAGCTGGAGATGGAAGCCTTTTTTAAGGAATTCCTCAGACTATTACTGGAGGCGCTTCCCAGACTCGATAATGCAAGTGTTTTTTTGTCTTATTATCCGGACAGTAATATAAAAAATATGGTTGAAATTATACCGAATTCACATGAAAGGTCAGTTTCTCGTTACAAAAAAGAAATAATAGACAGAGTGATTCAGGAACAGAAGACAATAAGAATGTCTAATACGGAATATGAACTCCCGGAATCTTATATTGAAAAGGGTGACACCCTTGAGATTAAATCTGTAATGTGTGTTCCTATAATAAGCGGAGAAGAGCTTCTTGGAGCTATTTATATCGAGTCGATAAAACCATATGGTTTTCGCAAAAAAGATCAGTTTCTTCTTAACAGTCTTGTTGGCCCAATGGCAGTTGCCATAGAAAAGTACCGGCTTACCGGCAGAACGCTGCCTGATAAAGACAATCCAATCCTCTTTAGAGATAAAATTATTAATATATTTAGAAGAAATTAATCCAAATCCATAGATATCTACAATTAATCTGCTGATATGTCCGAAAACCAAAAGCCAGAAAACGATCTTTCCATTGTTCACCTAAAGTATAAAAAAGGTGATTTAGTCATCAAAGAAGGCGATTATGGCCTGTCCATTTATAAAATAATCGAAGGAAAAATCAGCATCTATACGGGAGACAATGATACTAAAGTTCTCCTGGCAACACTTGGGCCCGGTGCTGTTATAGGTGAAATGACTTTTCTTGATGAAAGGATTGAGCATCGGATTGCCTCTGCGAGGGCTGCTGAGGACACTCTTCTGGAATTGTGGCATCCAAGATTGCTGAAAATGGAATATGCAAAAATGCCCCCGATTATCAGGTTTCTTGCTGATCAGACTTTAAGAAGGCTTGTCCGCATAAACAAGCTTGTAGTTAAACTGACCGACCTGAAAAAAAAGAAGAGCAAAGAGGAAAAAGCAGGAGAGCCCTGGGAATCAAAAAGGCGTTATTACAGAAAAAAAGTCAGCCTGCCTTTTAAATGTTCTCCACTGTATTCAGGTATAAAAGGCAAATTATCCGGTACTGTTAAGAATATCAGTCTTGGAGGTGCCGGTCTGGAAGTGATACCTCTGAATAGTCCCATATTCCCCTACAGAGTTGGTGAAGAATTTATTTTAAATGTTACTCTTCCAAAAAATAAAAATGTCGAGGTTACCTGTAAACTGGCTAGTATCAGGGAAGGGAAATTGACATCTTCTCTATTTTTGGGAGTCTCTTTTGTAGAGATGTCTGAACACTCCAGCAAAAACCTTGGTTTTTTCATGATGCCTTGATGAAAGGATTCCCCGATTATGGTAATTGAAAATTTTTTATATGCCTATGTTTCACAGGAGGAAGAATACGATAAGGGTGAGACTATCATAAGGGAAGGCAGTCAGGGAGACTGGGTTTATCTAATACTGGAAGGAGAGGTCAAAGTAAAAAAAATGACTGCCAGGGGATTGGTCACTGTTGACACCCTGTCGGAAGGTGAGATTTTTGGTGAAATGGTACTGTGGCAATTGGGCAAGGTTGCCCGAACAGCCTCTGTTATTGCGGAAACCAAAGTAAAAGTCGCCCTGCTTGATACTGAGCTTTTATTAAAGGAATATGAATCCGTTTCTCCCCGGTTAAAAAGCCTTTTTGAATCTCTTATCCACCGATTGGCAGCTACGACCCAGAGAGCCGTAAAGCTGGCAACGGGTTAAGAATAATGAAAAGCCCGGAATTAAAATTCCATGATATTCCCTTGATAGCCTTAAAAACGATTCTGAGTAATAGCTGTGAAATCATAGAGGTGTATTATGCAGGCAGTCGTGAAAACGCCCCATATTGAAATCAGCGTGAAGGGTACAGAAATTCCTCCGAAGTTGATAAAAGTGTTAAAGGAAGAATACGGCACTTGTAACAGATGGCAGTGATGAATTTGTCGATGTCTCCGAGACAGAATGGTATAAAAAGATCAAAGAAAAGATAACTCCAGGTAAATATCTTCGTATCTATCGGGAAAATAAAGGATTGACGCAGGTTGAACTCGGAGAGGCACTGGGCGGAATTCCCTGGCGGCATGTCTCGAACATGGAAAACGGTCACAGGGCCATTAGTCTTAAAATGGCAAGAAAGCTATCAACAATTCTGGATGCCCCGATTGAAAGGCTCCTTGAAGGAACTGAATTACATCTATGAATGATTTTTGGTGGATACCGGTTAAGGAAAAGAAAGCAGGATTTTATTAATTTGACTTTGTAAAGATTGTGATTGCACAATAAATAAAAAAAATGTATAAGATAATCATTATGTTAACGCCAAGAGAAAAATTCTACTGAACA
>JASFHE010000437.1:0-5890 GCA_050123415.1 Desulfobacteraceae bacterium
CCCAATTTAGGGGGTACCCTTCAGGGAGGTATATTTTATCTAATTACTTTCACGGTTAAACCTTTTTATCGTACCACTACCATAGGTAGTGGTTTAAAAAGATGAATTAATGCGGATCGCTCCATCATGGAGTGAAACCCGCGCCTGCATTTATGCCGGTGCATCAATTGAAGGCCTGCATGGCGGCTTGGCGGTTACCTGCAAGGTCTTCCCTTTTTTTGAAATAAACTTTACTTTTTCGGTATTTATCACCTCCTTTATTTCTGCTGTGCAATTTAATTATTGACCCGGCTTCGTCCCTTCGGGCTACGCCGTGGTTGATTTTAAAATTCACACTGTGGCGAGCCACAGTGTGAATTTTAAAATCAAAAAAGCCGAATTACCATAAAAGGCAACCCGGCTGTCCAGATTTATTTTTGAGCTTTGAACTTTCAGCTTCTTCCTTGGACCCGTAGCTTTCCGGCCCCCGGTTACCCGGGGTGTGGCTTTCTCGTTTTATTTTGTCGAATTACCTGTGGGTAGGAATGGATAGATAAACATGGGCGAATAAAAAAGGTTTTCTACTTATTGGTATCTTCTTTGTTCGTCACTCCACCCTCCCGACAGAGTACGACATTTTTAAAACAGGCAAGGTTTCCTGGCTCTCCCGGTTCCGGTCGCCTTCCCATCTTTTAATGCCCTGTTTATTAGTTGATCAGTTGAATAGATAAATCGAATAGGTGAGTTATTAAATGCTATATCCTGTTTCCTAATTACCTATCATACCTGGCACAGACAGTGGCTTTATTGCCGGAACACTAATCCCATAATATTTCCGGATCAGGATTTACAGTTGCGGGGCAGCCGCAGATTTTCACCGCGTTCCCTTTTCCTGTCTTCATATCTGATGTGACAAAACATATAATCTATTCTAAAAACTAATGCTTGGTTATCTTTGCTGTTAATTGAAAATATATTGCTAATTAGTGCCCATCCAGAAAGAGGCTATTTCTGGATGGAGCTTTCAGCGGTCAGCTATCAGCCGTCAGCTAAGTCTTTATTTTAAAAGCCTTTTGCTGAAAGCTGAACGCTGAGTGCTGACAGCTACCGAATAAAAACTTTAGTTTTTGGATGGCACTAATTAAGCAGCATTTAAAAATGGTGTTAGTTATGTATATTACTGGTAAAATAGGTAATTAAAAAGCATATAAAAATGCATATAAAATGGTAATTTATTGCTATTCTGTAAGGCATCACATTTCATTTCTCATCCAAAGCCATCATGAATTCAGACGAAAGAAATTTTAGCAGTTTCCACCTTAAAACGCTATGTAACAAAAAAGAATCCCAAAACCGCAAAAGAATCCTGTTGATCAGCAAAAGAGTCCAAGCAAAAATAAAAAAAAAGAATTACAAGTGGTTTAGAAGTGATAAAGCCACACCTGCCTCTGATACAGGCACAGCATGTTGTGTCAGTATCAGAGGCGCAGTAATGTTTTAAGCTTTAGGGATTTTGGATACTTTCTTTTATAAAAGCAGGTTCCTGTCCCTCAAGTTCCTGTCCGATTTGCTCCTATGACTATTACAATTTTAACAGAATTTTAACCGCGAGATTTCTATAAGAACAGGAGGAGAAAAAAATGGCAAGTTTCAGAAAAATTCATCACAACAACATGTACTTCGGAGACAAAACAAAGCTGGTTGAAGCAAAACCGCCGGTCAGGGCCGCGGTAAAAGATGCGTTGCAGATTCCCGTAAGGCTTTACGTAGCGCAGCACAATTTCATGGACACGCTGCTGTCCGGCAATACGATTTTGCCGGGTCAGGCAATGGACATGACGACAACTCCCCTTCCATACGTTAACTTGACGGTTGATGAAGGAAGCACATTTATGCAAGTTTTGCAATTAGCACAGGCTGCAAGCTTTTTTTCAGCAGTATCTTATTATCAAGACCCAACCACTCAACTGTGGTTCGTTACAAGCTTTACGTATAACGGCCAGGCATATTCCTCTATAACAACCGGCTATTACTCAATGACTGAAATTTCACACACCGATCCGCTTCTTAACTATTATTGGGCAGGCTGGGGAATCACCTACTTTCCCGGCACTGTGAGACCGGGCAGCTTTGAAGCTTATCCCAGCTATGCGATTGACCAATACCCGATCAAGCCGGAATATGATTCAAACGACAATTTGCTAAGACTTGATTTTGTGCTGGACTTTACAAAAACCGAAATGACCTATTCGGTCTAACATACAGACAAACATTGACAGCTTATCTTCGGGAGGACAGGGCGCTCCCGCAGATAAAAAGCAGTGAGTTTGTTAGAGCCAAACGGTGGCTTAAATAATCCATTATGGGACGGAACCGCTCCCCCGCCCCTGGCAGGAGAATGGTTCGATAAGGCTAGGATTTGGTTCTTCGGCGAATTCCTGCCAACCCCAGCAGCCCGCTGCCCAACAGCCAGACGGCTCCGGGCACGGGAACTGCGGAAACTTGTCCGCTGCGCAACGCCAGCCCGTAACGATTGAAATACTGGTAGAGGTGGGTTTGGTAGCCGTTGATCATGTCGAAATACCAGGAGGTGCCAGGGGTGCCCGTATACTCCGTGCCGGACCAGTACCTGGAGTTATATAAATTTTTAAAATCTCCGGCGTTGGTCAGACCGTAACCGGATTGAGCGATACCGGAAGTATTGTAATACGCCAGGTTGTCCAGTTCCGCAAAAAAGAGGTGCCCCATCTCGGAACTGGTGACATTAAAACCTCCGGTGCCGGTGCCGTCGGGTTTAATCACCATGTAGCCGTCAACAGTGGCCGGCAGCCGCCAGTCACCATCCCAGATAACGCTGTACCGGGCATCGATGTTGTAGGTCAAAACGCCGTCTCCATTCAGGCCTGATACCCAGGCAACCTGACTGTCCCAATCGCCAAGATTAGAATAATCCAGCCACACCACCGAGTTGCCGTTGTTGTCATCATCCCAGATCAGATTGAATTCAGTGCAGTCCTTGTAATTGTAGTCAATGTAGTAGTAAGTGACCGTACCGATAGTTGTCAGCGAGGCATGGGCCATGCCGGACATGATCAAAAAGAATAATGCGCTGAACAATAACGCTTTCTTCATACCATCCTCCTTTTTTTTCTTTTTATGCATTTTGTTATAGAACTGAACACAGGCAGGCCGGGTATTTCACGGCGTTTCAGGATGAAATCGGTTTACGAAATACCTGGTATGGCAGGATGTGCAATCTTGATAATACTGAAACGCGGGATTGTCGATCCGAATCCGAAGATAAAAGTCCATTGATCATAGTAATAGACTGTGCTATAGACCTGAAAATCCATTTCCCGGCATCATTATGCGGAAACGGACAGCATACCTGCTTTATCGCCGGTGTGTTCCTCGAAGGCCTGAACAGTATCTTGGCGGAGACATTCAGGCCTTCACCTTTTTAAAGTTTAAATAATAATCAGCCGGTCTATATTTTCTCCTTTCGTGTCCCAAAATAAAAAAACCGCAGGGTCGCTTGTTCAGTGCAACCCGGCGGTCCTGTTCATGTTAAGTACAAATGAGGATCCGTAGCTTTCCGGCCCCCGGTTACCCGGGGTGTGGCTTTTACCTTAAAACAGCTCGTAACTCAATATAGAGAGAAAAAGAATCATGCATGCGGCACGAAAAGAAAGGGCTATTGTTTATTCGGCCCTGTATGCCCGATACTCCACCCCTCGATAGAGCCCGAGAAAACTAAAAACAGGCAAGGTCTCCTGGCTTTCCCGGTTCCGGCGCCTTCCCGTGCACGTAAAGTACAGTGGCCATGTTACCGGAACGCTCATCCCATGATTAACAGGGATCAGGGTCTACAGTTGCGGGGCAGCAGCGGATTTTAACCGCCTTCCCTTTTCCTGCTCTTATTTCTAATCTGACAGATCTTGTAATTTACTCTAGAAAAAATTGCTTGGTTATCTTTGCTGTTAATTAAAAATATATTGCTAATCAGGTGGCTTTAATGGATGTCATCAATTCCAGGGAATTATGACTGCGGAAAGGAATAATGATTCCTGGAAATCCATCCTGACTAAATCGGGAATAGAATGTGTGCCTGTTCTAAAAGGTACAGGAGAAAATAAAGCCTTTGTGGATATATGGGTTGACCATATTGGAGTATCACTTCATCATTTCAATTAGAGGATTTTAATTGATAATTTATACTTGACATATAATATTATCATTATGTATTTCATACACTATTCAGGTACTTCACGAAGAAGTTAAAAGAGGGAACCCTGTTAGAATCGGGGACGGGCCCGCCGCTGTAATCGGGGACAAAAGCTGCAATAAAGCCACTGATCAATGATTGGGAAGGCGCAGCAAGTAGGATGATCCGTAAGTCAGAAGACCTGCCTGAACACATAAGGTTAATTCGCGTGGAAGGTGATTAGCCTGTATATTATTCTGTGGATAAAAAAGGGACATCCCGGATCTATATTTTTAGGTTCGGGATTTTTTATTTTTAAGAATGAGGAATAATTATATTGGATCAGTCGTATTTATTTATCAAGATATCAGTAATATTCTATATTCTTTCTTTTATACTAAGTTTAAAAAGCAATCAGCTATCATTAATTAAACTGATACTGCTGGCAGGGGTGCTTGCAAACGGAGCGTCTGTTGTCTTACGCTATATCACGGCACTTCCCATGTCTCCAATGTATATGGATGCTGCAGGTATCCTTTTGTTTCTAGGTATCACAGTTTTGTTTACCCGAAAGGATAATCTATTTACCTTAAAAACAGCTACCGGACTGGTTTCTTTTCTTTCTATACTCGCAGTCTTTTTCCCTAAAGACTACTATCTGCCCTTTATTAAAACGCTGACTGTATTTTCACACCTGTTTATTATTTTCGGCATTGCCGGAAAAGGGTGCTTTCTTATTGGCGGTTTATGGGGAATATCATCCTTATTTAATCAGGGCAGATCAATCACCGAAGAACATCAAAAAATACTCGTTAAGAAATCTTTTATCTGGATCATACTTGGTTTTTCCTTATGGACACTCTCAATGTTTTTCGGCGAATTATGGTCCTACATTGGCTGGGGCACGCCTGTTGAATGGGAAGACCCTGTAATTACCACTGCCATGGCCATATGGTTTTATTATATCGGCCTTTTACACATACATCTTACAAATTTCGGAAATTCAAAGTGGAGGGGAATTATTACAGCCTCAGGAGTTCCGGTTATCTTGTTTTTGACTTATTTAACAAACCTTGGACCATACAGGAATCCTTTTTAGTTATGACTTCATTGTTTTCAGTTATATGGCGCAGACTGGGCAGCATTAACCTTACAATAATCCTGTGTCTCCTTTTCACATTGGACTTAACTTACGGATATTTATGCCTGAACAGGAATGCACATATATTCACACCCATTAATGATATCGGGCTGATAGTCTGGATAAAAACATATGGCCTGTACAACCTCAGCCATACAATGTGGTTGTTTATCCTGCTTATTCTGCTGACAATTTTTTGCATTAATTCTTTTGCATGCACAACCGACCGGCTTATAAGGCTTTTCAGGCCTTCCGGTAATTTATCCGGATGGAGATTCTTCCTCGGTCTAAGTCCGCATATTATGCACTCTGCAATGATCATAATCCTGGCAGGATACCTGATAAGTTATTTATTCTCCACGATTCTTGATACGAGAGTACTTACACCAGGTACCAGCATGGTGATACCCGGCACTGAAATAAAAATTACATTCAATCACATGTCTCCTGAATATTATAAAGGCAGCATCCCTTCATTTGAAGATCGCATTCTTAAACCAAATGCTGAATTATCCATTTCAGAAGATAATTTTTGCGTAAATAAACTTCTGAACCATAACCAGCCT
>JASFHE010000438.1:0-5869 GCA_050123415.1 Desulfobacteraceae bacterium
TGAAGAGGCCCTGAACAAAAAAGCTCCATACCCGTGGGGATTCAATCCACCACGGGTATGGAGCTTTTTTGTTCAGGGCCTCTTCAGCCGTAAAACCGGTAATTTTTTCAAATGCCGGGTTAACATATTTTACCGACGTGTCGGTATTAAAGACTATTATTGCGTTTGGAGAATACTCAAGCAGGCTGGTAATAAAACCCAGGCTCTCCCGCAATGCCTCTTCAACCAATTTGCGGTCAGTTATATCTCTTGTGATTTCTGTAAATCCTGTTATCTCTTTCCCGTCCCTGATAGGGCAAAATATGGTTTCATAATAGAATTTATGGTTATCTATTTCAGCAGAAGATTCTGCCTTGAATTTTTCTCCCTGGAGCACTCTTTTATGGAGTGAATTCCAGTATTCCACTGCCTCAGATTTGTTAACCATTTTATGAGGTTCCATGTCGGGAGTCATTTCTATATTAAAAAGACTTTTTATCCTTTTTTTATAACTTTCATTATATACCCGGGATTTTCCATCTTTATCGCATACCAAAAAGTAGTCTTCAGTATTTTCCATCAGGATATCATAATATTCGCAGGTCAGCTGTAATTCGCTGATTTTCTGAAGTAATTCAGTTTCATGTTCTTTCTGTGCTTCAACAAGTTTTTCAAGATCTTTAATCTTTTGCTCTAGTTCTTCGTAACTTGGTTTTTTGTCCATCTTACAGACCTGTATTTGCGTTATTGCAATATTTTTATATAATTATTTTTAGATTTAGTTTCCTTTAAGCCAGGTATAAGATGTAGTAGTAGGGGAGGTATCGAGATAATGGCTATAAAGAGTCTATACTATATAAAATTGTAACTTGAATAGCAATATTCTATACAAAGAATGCATTCAACAAGAAACAGAGGAGGTATTCAAAAGATGGGTCTCACATAAATAGTGCCCATCCAGAAAGAGGCAATTTCTGGATGGAGCTATCAGCGGTCAGCTATCAGCCGTCAGCTAAGTCTTTATTTTAAAAGCCTTTTGCTGAAAGCTGAGCGCAGAGTGCTGATAGCTGCCTAACAAAAACTTTAGTTTTTGGATGGGCACTAAATAGAAAAGAATGCTGAAGCCACAAAATCCGGGAAAGGAAAATCAAAACTGCAACCGGGAGAAGCCCTTGATCCTGCAAATCTGGTTAATTATGATGAAGATTCTATTGTCAGCCGCACCCTGGTTAACAGCAGCTCCGGTACGGTTACGTTTTTTGCATTTGATGAAGGGCAGGGTCTCAGTGAACATACTGCACCCTTTGATGCCCTGGTTTATATTACTCTGTATTTGACATTAACAGATGGCATGACTATAGTTTGGCAGTGATTAATATTATTTAAATATATAAGATAAAATTTCGAAAACTTTAACTCTAAGCCATGGGATTTTATTAAATCCCGTGGCTTTTTTTATTTGGAGACAATCCGTGAAATTGCTTCTTACTTCAGTATTCGGGCCGTATGCAGTGGATGATAAATATGGTGTAAAAGAAAATAAAATGGAGCTTTTCCATAATCAGGTAACAAGGGAGCAGGGCATTTTTTCCTATCGTTTTAATCATAGAAGTCAAGGATTGTATTTTCTGGCAGAAAATGTCGATATGCCGACCACGGTCCTGGATTTTCCCAGTCTCAAGCGTTTCAGGCAGGAACTGAAAAAGGGGTATGACTATATAGGTATAAGCTTTATTATCCCTAATTTCAAAAAAGCAAGAGAGATGGCGAGGCTTATTCGTAAGCTGTCGCCCGAGTCAAAAATTATCCTTGGAGGTCATGGTGTAAATATACCCGGCATAGAAACCATGATAGATAACGATTATATCTGCAAAGGTGAAGGAGTATATTTTCTGAGAAAACTTTTTGGAGAAAAAATCGACAGACCAATAAATCATCCACTGGGTTACAGCTCATTCAACCGGCAGGTTATGGGCGTTCCATGGGCAGCAGATTCGGGGATTCTTATTGCGGGAGTGAGCTGTCCGAATAAATGCCGGTTTTGCGCAACATCACATTTTTTTGGAGATTACATCCCGTATCTGAAGAGCGGCAGGGAGATATATGATCTTTGCTGTCAATATGAGGATGAAAAGGGGATTACAGACTTTGACGTCCTGGATGAAAATTTTCTTAAAATGAAAAATCGAGCTATGGAGTTACTCGAATTAATGGAAAGTAATAACCGTTACTTTACCTTCGCAATATTCAGCTCGGCTGAAACAATCGGAGAACTTGATGATCTTGATATACTGGTCAGGATGGGAGTTAATTTCATATGGATAGGTGTTGAATCACAGCAGGAGATATACGCTAAAAACAATGGAACGGACTTTCCTTCACTAATCCCGGAACTGAGAAAAAGAGGAGTCAGTGTATTGGCTTCATCCATTCTGTTTCTCGAAAATCACAACAAAAAGACGATCTGGGAAGATGTGGATTTTGTTACATCACTTGACCATGATTATCTTCAATTTGCATCTCTAGGGCCAATACCCGGAACAAAGCTGTACAGCGACTATGAGGCCGAAGGAAAATTAATCCCTGAAATCCCGTATGAGTCCCAGCGCGGGCAGGGAGAAATATGGTTCAACCATGATCATTTTACAAGGGACGAGTCAAGGGAGTTTTTAAGACTGGCTTTTGAGATAGACTATAACAGGAATGGTGTGTCCATGCTCAGGGCGATTAAAACTGCATTAATGGGGTACAAATATTGTAATGATCACAAAGACGAAAATATCAGCAGACATAAAGCCTCAATTAAAAAGAGACTCAAAATGATGAGATATTTTCTTGCAGCAGCTACTATATTTGTTCAGAACCGGAAGATTGAATACCTGCTGAGAGAGGTTAAGGATCTTTATCGATTATATTTTGGCAAGCCGGGAATTTCCGTCCTGACAGCTTCAGCACTCGTTATTCTATTAGATTTCAAGGAGTATCTGCGATGTAGGATTTCAGGTAATACAAGAAACCCGAAGACCTCATGTCTTGTTTATAATGAAAATAAAATAAGCCATGATCCTGCAATAAAGAAAAAGGAAATAGCCGGTGTCTCTTCAAAAATATTGCATGGTGTGTCGGGACAGGCCGGTCAATAGTCTGAAATGACATTATGAAACAGCCTGGCTGGACGGGATGCCGAGCGATACATGGTATGATACTAGAATCTTCTCCTGTTAAAACTCCCCCGCCTTCCTCCGTTTCGATTTCCGCCACGTCGAGGATTAGCCTGGTTGACCATTATGGTTCTTCCCTTTAACTCGCTATTGTTCAGTTCCTTGATAGCCTTCTCCGCTTCTCTCCTTGCTGGCATTTCTACAAATCCGAATCCCTTGGATTTGCCATTGTATTCATCTTTTATTATCTTTACTGAAACAACTTCTCCAAATGCTTTAAAGGCCTCCTGCAAATCTTCTTCCGCGACTTTATAGGATAAATGTCCTACGTAAATATTCATTCAGATATCCTCCTGAGAGTATTAAAATCCTGCATGGTTTTTTCTGAAAATTTGTCCTCTACCGGTCGCACACAAGTGTTCTGAGCTTGTCAGAAAAGAGTACGTCTATTTTTTTATAATCACTGTCGACTACCACACCCTTTCCAAATGTGTCATGCTCGATAATATCATTCTTTTTAAATGACCCGTTCATTTTATAATGCAAAGGTTTTTTCTCTTTGAACTTTTCAAAAAGCCTTTTAAGTTTTTTGGCCGGATCCACAGGCTTCCTGCTTTTTACAGTTGTTTTGGTCTTTTTTTTCATTATTTTCTCCGAATTAAAAAAGTTAATGTAAAAAATTATTTGTCTGAAAATCTTATCTTCAATGGAGTAAAAGAAGATTAAAGATATTCAATTCTCAGCCGGAAGAAATGGAAGTAATTATTATTGAATGGCAATAAACAGGCTGGTGTATGTCAGGGCATGCCTTCCTATTATCCCTTTAATTCCAGTTGCATGTAATTAATAATCATTTGAAAGTAAGTTTAATATTATTTATTAATTAATTATTATATACATCAAAATAGATATAAAATGATGATAAGTATAATTTTAGTTAAATATTGTATGTGAGTCAAGTTTTTAATTTTTAAATAAAATTTTAATTTTAAATTGTCTAAATTAAATAAAAAATAATAAATAAAAATAAATTTTCTTAATGAAATGCCTTGTTTTTTTTTGTGTTATGGGGTATATTACATAAATCAAAAGTGGATCGGTTTTATTTCGGGCCTGTTTCGTTCATAGGGTAGGACTTTGAAAAGTGGCATCCTTTGTATAGAAACTTGAAATTAATTTTCGGAAGGAGGGTGTCATCATGAAAAATGGTATAGTTAAATGGTTTAACGATAAAAAAGGCTTTGGTTTTATTGGTCAGGAAAATGGTCCGGATGTATTTGTACATCATTCAGGGATCGCATCTGATGGATTCAAGAGTCTTGATGAAGGTGCAGAAGTCGTTTTTGATATCGAAGACGGTCCAAAAGGCCCATCTGCAAAAAATGTGAAAATGATCTAAGTTCTCTTTTACTTAATAATAAAGGGCGTTCCATAAAGTATATGAGACGCCCTTTTATTTTAAGAATAGTATGCAGTGCGATCAGCTTAAAATAAAATGAGAAAGGAGGTAATATATGAATCGTATAAATTATCACAATAAAATAGCAGTATGCGAGATTTGTGATGAAGCAATATATGAAGGACAGGGTAACGTAACGATGATGGGTTTTAACGGAAATCATTCAGTTCATGTTATACATATACAAGATGATTCTGAGTTATATCGTATGTGGCGTAGAAATATAATGAAAAACTCAACATAATCATTCTCTTTATTTTGCTGGGGGCATATAAGCCTCTGGCCGGTTTTTATAGTTATTATCCGATCAAATCAAAAATCCTATCTCTTTTTAAATAACATATAATCCTGTAGATCCTGTCAAGATAAAAAGGGTGAATTAACCTGCAATATGACGGGGTGATTTTCTGTTATAGCGTAAAATCTGTCCCCGGAACGGCTGTATCAGGTATTCTGTGTTATCAGGTTTGCTCTGGCTAAGGGAATAACCCAGTTTTATCATTTTCTTACTGAACTGTGCATGATTCCCACGTCCGGGATCAACCAGTATCACTTCACATTCTGCTTTTGCATGATGATTGATAAAGCGGGATAAAATGGCTGCATGGTTTCTTTCGTAAAGAAGGTCACTGCCGATAATAAGGTCAAACATGCCCAGTTCTATATCTTCATCTTCCCAGCCGGTTCGGATGAATGGAATGGTTTTCCCTTGGTTGAGTTTTGTATTTTCCATAAGAAAACTCCCGGCTTCAGGGTGATAATCCGTAGCAGTAATATCTGCAAGGCGGCTATTCAACAGCAGGCTTGCAAGGCCGATCCCGCAGCCGACTTCCAGGATCCGTTTCCCGGTGATATCAAAATCATGTATAAAATGGGCTAAAACCAGGCTTGAATCCCAGATAATTCCAAAAAATGGCCATGTGGCCGAAGAAATCCCCAGTTTTTCAGCTTCACCGTCATCATCACATGGCTCATCATCATCGTGTGCTCTTGAATGCTCCGGATCAGGTGCCTTCATGCAAAAAGGAAGGAGATCTTCGGTTTTTTTCCCTTTTTTGCGGATTCTTTAATCTCTTTATTTGCCATGAGTTTTACCTCCTTATTATATGTATTAAATAAAGTAATTAAAACAATTAATATCATAAAAAATCAGTAATATCCGGTTAGGTTCTTGCATAATATAAAGAAAGTGGTGAAAAAAATCATTTTAATAAAGAATTTTCTTGACAAATAGTAAATAAATTTTGCGGCGACCTGCAATAACCTAATT
>JASFHE010000439.1:0-5859 GCA_050123415.1 Desulfobacteraceae bacterium
AACTGCCCTTCTCCGGTTTTTTGTCTTGCTATTACTGCTGCAAGTATTCCGATAACAGCCTGCATTCCTCCGCCTGCTATATCTCCAACAAGATTACCCGGAGGATTCGGTTCCTTCAATATGCTGAAATAGCCTGCCTGAGAAATATAATTTACATCATGCCCCGGTAAAAACCTGTATGGCCCATCCTGGCCATAACCTGTTATGGCACAGTAAATAATTCCCCTGTTGATCTCCTTCAGCTTCTCGTAACCTATTCCAAGCCTGTCAGTAACTCCCGGCCTGAATCCTTCAACAACAATATCAGCATCACGAGCCAGCTTATAAAAGATCTCCCGGCCCTCATCACTTTTCAGGTTCAAACCAATGCTTCTCTTGTTCCTGTTTGAGGGATCATAAGGAGAATCAGGAGGAGCAAACTCCTTAACAACCGGACTTTTTCCGGCGCGTCTTCCGGTGGGTTTACCTGCTTCTTCTATTTTTATGATATCCGCACCCATATCACCAAGTATTCCGGTACAGAATGGACCCGGTGCAAACCGGCTGAGGTCAATGACTTTTAAACCGGACAGGGCTTGTGGATTTTCTTCATTAGTTGACTGCATAATCTTATTATTCATATTTAAGGTTTACTATCTGGCGCAAGGAAAGACAAAAGCTTTTAAACCTTGTGCCTTGAGCCCAGAGCCTTACGCCACTTTCAATTCACCGTAAAACTATTTTAAAATCAAAATGCGTAGATAAATCCAAAGCCAGCGCTACCGGCCTGTAAACTCCGGTTTCCTCTTTTCACCAAATGCCTTAAGAGCTTCTTCATGATCTTCAGATGTATCATTCACTATGGCCGAAAGCATGGCTGATTCAAGCCTTACATCTGCATCAGCCATTATTGACTTATTGATATATGACTTTGTAAGTCTCATTGCTGTCGGGCTCTTGTCTGCAAGTTCGGCAGCCATCTCATTAACTGCTTTCTCAAATTCACTGGCCGGCACAGCCCGGTTTACAAGACCAATCTTTTCGGCTTCTTTTCCTGACACCCATTTCCCTGTGAGTAAAAGCTCCTTTGCCTTTCTGAGGCCTATAAGCAGGGGCAGCCTGTATGGAGTTCCTCCGGCGCCGAACATTCCGACTTTCATGTGCTGGTCACCTATCATGGCATCTTCCACTGCAACAGCCAGATCACACGCGAGAAAAATTTCAAAACCACCTGCCAGTGCAAGGCCGTTAATTGCAGCAATAACCGGCTTGGACAGGCTTTCAATCTTTACAAGCAGTTCTTTTCCAACTGTAAGGAAATCTGTCTGTGATTTCAGGTTGGTCAGCTCTTTTGCCGCGAACTTTAAATCAACACCGGTACAGAAAGCACGACCGTTTCCTGTAATGATAAGAACTCTTACATCGTTGTCCTTTTCTGCCTCATTAAGTGCATCGGTTATTTCCTGAAAGGTTGTACCGGTCATGGCATTAAGTTTTTCAGGCCTGTTCAATATTAATTTTGCCACATGGTCCTTTACTTCATAAATAATTGTTTCATACTTTGACATATTCTCCTCCATTTAAAGAGCTGTTTATATTTTATTTAAATTTTTAAGCCCTGCGCCTGGTTTTTATTCATACATCTTCGCCACAAGATCCTTATATCTCTCGTTAATAATCCTTCTCTTTATCTTGAATGTCGGCGTAACTTCTTCTCTTTCCTGGCTGAACTCATCCTTAAGTATTGTAAATTTCCTGATATTTTCCACCTTTGCCAGTTCCTGATTCTGAGTGTCTATTTCCCGCTGTATCAGATCCTGTATTTCTTTTTTAGATATAAGATCAGCATAATCCGAATAGTTAATTCCATTCTTTTTGGCGTATCTCTCTACTTCTTCCTGATTCAGTGTAAAAAGGGCTGTAATATAGTCTTTGCCTTCTCCAAAGACAACAGCCTGGCTGATATAGGCACTCAGCTTGAGGATGTTTTCAATATATGACGGAGATACGTTTTTTCCGCCCGATGTAATAATAATCTCTTTTTTCCGACCGGTTATTTTCAGGAAACCGTCTTCATCAAATGCCCCGATATCTCCTGTATTGAGCCAGCCGCCTTCATATAGTTCATCTGTAGCTTCTTTTTTGTTCCAGTAACCCGGGGTGCAAAGCCAGCCCTTTGCTATTATCTCGCCATCATCCTTTAATTTGACTTCAATACCATCAAGCGGTTTTCCCACAGTGCCAAGTTTAAAAACACCCGGCCTGTTGATCGCGAGTTGTCCGCATCCCTCTGTAAGGCCGTAACCTTCATAAAGCGGGAATCCGCAGGCACGGAAAAAATTAAGCATTTCGGCTGTCATTGGCGCACCGCCTAAGCCGCCATACCTGAGTTTACGTCCAACCCGTTCACGTACACTGTTAATAAATAAACTTAATGCGATAGCATACTTCAAACTTACAATGATATCCGGTGAGGTTCCCTTTACATTCCATGAATCATCATTGTATCTGGCCCCCACTTTCAGACACCAGTTAATTATTGCCTTTTTCCACGCAGGCGCGTTTTCAATCTCAGCAGATATATTATTATAATGCTTTTCAAAAAATCTCGGCGTAGTAAAAAAGAATGTGGGATTCATCTCCCGTACATTATCAAAAAGCTGCCTCATACCTTCTGCATAAACCTGTTCAATGCCGAACGTGATATGAAGCCAGTGGCCGTTTCTTAGTTCAAGGGCATGGGCCATTGGAAGAAAGCTTAAACCCCTGTCGGTTTCTTTTACCGGGAAAAACTTGGTATACTCCCTCAAATTCATTAATATACCACGGTTGGTATCTAAAACACCCTTCGGCAGTCCCGTTGTCCCTGAAGTATAGATAATAGCGGTTACATCTTCAGGCTCTACCTGATTGAGCCTTTCAATATATACACTATCACCATTTTTTTCGTATTCAGCCTGGCCAAGCGCGTAGAGATCATTCAGGCTCATGAGCTTTGGATCATCCATTGCAGGAAAGGGATCAAATACAACAATCTTTTCTATATGAGGACAGCTTTCTGATGCCTTTATAATCTTATCACACTGAACCTGATTTTCGGCAAAAACAATCTTTGCCCCTGAATCATTAATTACATGTATACATTCCTTGGGGCTGTTTGTCTGGTAAATACCGGCAAAAATGGCCCCTGAATTTGCTATTGCAGTTACCGTGTAGGCATAGTCAGGACGGGTTTCCGATATAACCGAAACGCGGTCTCCCTTTTTTACTCCAAGCTTCGTGAGGCCTAGCGTAAGATTTCGTACTTTGTCTCCTACCTCAGACCATGAGACACTCTGCCACTGGTTGTCCTTTTTGTGAATAAGAAATGTTTTATCCTGAAGCCTGTTCAATTGATCGTTAAAAACCTTTGGGAGAGTCCACTGTTCCATATAAATGTCCTTTTTAAATCAAAATCTATTTACCCTTTAAACCGTTAATAAAGAAAGAGTGCATTTCCTCGGCCAGGGCATCCGGTGAGACAATACCCCTGGGTTCATACCACTGGATAATCCAGTTCAGCATACCGAGCAGGGTAAAGGTTATGACATTGATGTTTCTTCCTGAATTGTACTTCTTCATGAGATCCAAAAGAACTTCTTTAATTACAACAATATACTCAAGCTGTTTATTCTTAAACTTCTGATAATATTCATCTTCAAGAGAATGGGCTTCGTATACAAGCACACGCATACGGGCCGGAAATTTAATAAAAAAGCTGATGTGATTTCTTATTATACAGAACAGTTTATCTTCGGGGGTTTTCTGTTCTGCCAGTTCACTGAAAAGCTGGAGATTTGTCTTTTCCATAAAATCATAGATCATATCAAAGAGCATCTCCTGCTTGTTTGTAAAATGATAATAGAGTCCCGGTTTGCTGATATTCAACGATTTTGAAATATCCCTTATAGAGGTCTTTTCATAACCGTTTTTATAAAATAACTCAGCTATGCCCTGAAGAATCTGCTCTTTTTTATTCATTTCACATACTCAGGTAACTAACACTGTTAATATTAGGTTATATTACAGACACGAGACAACTACCTGAAAAAACTATATATCACTCTGCGATAACAAGCCGTATTTTGTCCTGAAAAATAACTTTACCGAACGTTCGGTTTATAGTTAACCGGGGCATTAATGTCAAGGAATTAAATTTTGAATGAGAAGGGGGATGAAAAGGTTAAACTTGGGAGGCTCTTGCAAAATTCCTTTATTACCATAAATTATCATGTCAACGAAAAGTTAGATCTAATAATTTCAAGCAGTTATGAAATATGGCTTTTCGCAGAATGACAATTATATTGAATTTTGCAAGAGGCTCTTGGGTTAATCTTTTTATAGCCAGTTGTCCAGTTTCAATCCTGGAATATGTTTGAAATGTTTTGTATTTCCATTAGTTAAAGTAAGTTTATATTGAATAGCAATTGTTTCGGTTTGCATAAACATCGGCAACCAATTCATCCATTTCATTTTCTATATTAGAAAGTGCTCCCCTGGCAAGGATAAGACCTTCCTCATCTCCATCATTATCAATTTCAGAAATAGGAGATACCAGTGCTACGGCCTTACCCTTCCGGGTAATTGTAAATTTTTCTTTTCCAAAATGGACACGACTGATTAGTTCTGAAAATTTGGCTTTTGCCTCTGTTAAGGTAAAATATTGTGACATATGCATCCCCACAATTAATATTTTTTAGTAATTTTATAGTCATTCAGACTAGCTTGTCAAATCCTGATTGAAATCAATCCTTTTTTCCAATACCCCGAAAATTCAGACCAGCCGTGCTTTTCTGCAACGCTAACAAAATTAAAATCCTGTCCGGGTTTGCTATTTATCGGATTTGCCATAATTAGCAATTCCGATAAATGGCCGGATATTTTACTTCGGAGGATGATTAGATAATCAAAAATTATTTGCTACTGGTTCTATTATTAAAAAATGAAAGCTTGTTTGAATTAATGAATAGACTTTGTCGAGTTCATTGGCATTCAAGGTTGCATTTAGAAATCCACACTTCCGGGATATTGAAAAATGTAAAGACTTATAGCAGTAGTCGTAACTTAAATTATAGTATATATTTCCAACATAAAGGTTGAAAATAAAATGTTAAAATATAAATTAATATGGTATGTTAAGGAACATATTCTGTATTAAATTTTGGTTTTAGAACATTGAAATCATTATATTAGACCAAAAAGAATCAACTTAATTGCATTTTACAATTCTTTTCAAATACCAACTAAATATGTATTATTTGACATTTTTTAATATGGTAATTTTTATCAAAGTATTGCAAAATGTTAATTATATCTTTATATAATAATGCTTTCTATACAAGAGTTGTATGAAACAAAAAAGGATATATAAATGACCGAGCTTAAAGCGTTTAACTGGAATGCGGTTGTAGTTGGGAAGTGGAATCCAGCTATCCTTACTCCCAAAGGAGTGGCAAAAGAAATTTTTGAAAAAGATGAAAATGAGCCTATAGATGTTTTAGTCCCTTTAGATGCCATGTCACCTTATAAAGTGAGGATTGACGATCTTTTTATATCTGCTGATTTTGAGCGGCTAATTATTGATTGCGAAAAGAATGATTGGAAATCGTTAGAAAAAGCAATGAAATATTCCCATAAGGCAATAGACGCTTTACCTAAAACACCTTTGACAGCTGCCGGTTTTAATGTCCGTTACGAATTATTAGAAGATCCAGAAGAGTCTTTTTTTGAACTATTAGAGATACCTCTAGATAATTTATTTTCTGACAAGGGCTTGCAAATAAATAGAAGAGAGGTTCGAAGATCATTGCAGTGGGAAGATGGGCTTATAAATCTTCATAT